>JAJZCS010000096.1 GCA_021829055.1 Pseudomonadota bacterium | reverse complement strand
ATTAGCCGGCGGCTGGCGTTGTTTTGGTCCTTAGCGACGCCATACACCGCGCGCGCGGCGGCGACAAAGGCCAAGCTCCCGGTGGTACGGTACATGGCGGGACCGGCTGATTTGTTGAGGTGCGACACGCAAAGAACTGCGACACGCTGGCGGCTTGCCATTTCCGCCAGCGGGGCCAAGAGCGCCCGCACGTCGGAGTTCTTGTGGCTATCCGTTCCCGCGAGGTACGCACTCAACGGGTCCACGATCACAAGACGGCATTCAGGTAATGCGGCAAGCCGTGTCCCAAGTGCATCCATGTCCGTAAAATTCCACGGTCGGCGCTGCGGCCTACCATCGGCGTCAACAAATTCAACCGCGTCCAGCACGTGAATACGGTGCAAGTCAGCGTTGGCGGCTTCCAGCCGTGGCCGGATCGTGTCGGCCGGATCGTCTTCGGCACTCACAAGCATCACGTCGCCAAGCGGAGCGGTGCCTTCACGGCAGGGCCAACATGAACCGCACGAGACGGCGGCGGCGATGGCGAGCGTCACTAAACTTTTGCCCAAGCCAGGATCGCCGGAAAAAACCGTGACTTTGCCCAGCGGAATGCGGCTGGGCCATAGCCATGCGAGCCTTTCGGTGGGGATATCCGTTATGCGCCGCGTCACCGCGCGCGGGCTGCCCAGCACTTCCAGGCCATTTTGAGCGCGTGCATGTGGCGCAGGGCTCGCAGTGAACCGCGCGGCAATCTCGGCCGCGGGTGGGGCACCCGTCCGCGCCGCGTCCACCCCTTCGCCATTCATCGGGATCAACTGCCTGCGCATCGAGCACTGGTGCACGATGTCGGCGTAGGTGCACACATTGGCGGCGGTCGCCGTGTGGAGTTGGAGCGTTCCGAGATACGCAAAGCCCCCCGCCTGTTCCAGTTGGCCGCGCCTTTGCAGCCACTCGGACACGGTCACGGTGTCGAAGGGTAATTGGCTTTTGGCCAACTCGGAAATGGCGCGAAACAGCAGGCGGTGCTCTTGGCGGTAGAAATCCTCTTCGCGCAGGCGCTCGGCAACGTCGGCCCAGCGCGAATGATCGAGCATCAGCCCGCCCAGCACCGATTGCTCAGCTGCAACCGAGTGCGGCGGTACGCACATGGCTTCCAGGGCGTCAGGGAGAATCGCCGGCGCGCTCACTTCGATGATTCCCGGTCCGGTTGCAGGTCGGCGCATGCCCCATCCATGAATACCCGAATGTCCTGCGGTCTGTAGCGGATCGCCCGCTCGCCAATACGGACAAATCGGGGACCTTTGCCGAGCGCCCGCCAATTTCTCGCGGTTTTTGTGGAAACGCCCAGTAGGCTCGCCGTTTCGACATCATTCAACAAAATGTCGGCCGCAAACTTCGTGGAGATCCCTGCCCAGTCACTGGATTTCATGGGCGCAACACGGCAACTTTGGCGTTCACGCCGGCCGGCCTGCGATTCTCTCCGCGATCCAGGTGCACACGGCAGACTCGCGCCACGCGGAAGCGCGTTCGCTCAATTTTAGCGGGTGCGGAAAACGGTCCTCTTGAATCAACCGGTAAATTGAGGAACGCTGGAGTCCGGTGAGGTTCTGGACTTCGGCGATGCGAAGTAACCGCTCGGGATTTTCTGACATTGACATGGTGATACCTTGGACGTCATGGCGCACCAAAGAGTATAGGGTGGAAATTCCTTAGTTCCAGTCAATTCCACCGACAAGAAGTATTTTATTTTCGCGGCTGTACCGGTGAGGAAAGTCCCAGTTCACTGAGCGACATGGACTCTATAAGCCACTTCCATTCCTTCCATTCCTTATCCCCTTCGGAAAACTCACGCAGTACCCTTTCTACCTGACGCTCACTCATGTAGAACTCACAGGCGGTTAACCTAACCGCCTGTTGTTTGCTTTTGCCATCTCGCTTCATCAGCCCATGAACGTAGATCAATACGGCCAGAGGGTCACTACTGCAAATACCTTTAGGCCGGTGATTTGGCCGCCTCAGGCCCAGCCCCTTTTCCAAAGGCACGCCGTCGGTTAAATATTTGTTGAATGCGTGTGATAGATAATCAAGTATGGCTTTAGGAACAGGCCTGTGTTGGCTCTGGAATAGGCAAAAGCCCTCCAATATCATCCTTGCGGAGACATGGTTTTCTGCCGCGCGTTTTGCAAGCCACGCAAAATAATCATCGGGACTATCAGAGGAATGTTCGAGAACCCACTTTATTGATGCCATTTGAAGCTACCGCTGTTCCTTGAGTTTAGAGGTTACCCGTATCCTGTTCGCAGTTGCAGAAATTCCTACGCTCTCGCATTGATCCCGAGCTCCAGCTGTACGCGGAATCGGGTGAGTGGCTACCCATTTTATTCAATAGGGAAGCTGCCATGCTGCTCTATCGCCTCATCAATCGCGCCCTGTAGTTCCATGGTACGCGCTAGAGCCGCAACAATGCCCCGGTAGTGGGTCAGGTCGTCATAAGAAAGCTGACGCCCCTTGCGATCCTTTAACCACTTTTGGCACACCTGATACCCGCCGATATGATAAGTCCATACCTCCGGCGGTACGTTGCCAAAGTATTGGTTTTGATTAATCCATACACGCCCTAGCACGCCGTCCGCTGATTCGGTGTAGCGCACGGTTTCTACCGTATTGTCCCCTTTTTCTGGATAGTTCGTTTCCAGTTTGGGAAACTTCTCCATCAAGTGCAGCGCTACGAGTTCCTTCCCTAATCCGCAAAGGTTGCGGAACAGCGTAGCATCGGAGGTCAGCGGTAGGTGTGGAAAATCTATTTTTAGAAACTCGGCGTAGCGACTACGATAAGCAGGGGAATGAAATACCGCGTAAGCGTAGTAGAGGATATCTTTTGGCCCGAAAGTCTTGCGCAGGTCACCCGAGCTATCTGGCACAAAAGTGAGCCGCAATCGCCCAGACAAATCCGCGATAAACTCCGACGCCAGATTAGGACGGCGGCCTTCGCCTTCGTCTGAATCGCTCTTTTTACCAGCATTGAAAATGTCTAGGTCGCGCTCTGTCGAATACAGGTATAGTGGATGAACCTGAGCACCGCCACGGCGATAATAATTGAAGTCCGCGATATAGTTTGTAACCTCAACAAGATTCCATTCTTGATCGCCAATTACTGCGCCACTTCTACCGATCATAATTGCTACGTTCTCCCCCGCTAGTATATGCCCCATCACTTCCCCGCGTGGCATACAATGAAAGCCCCGCGATTTGCCAGTGTAGTAGGTGTGGCGCATATCGAACGGGCGATACAGCACTGGCGCAAGTCTCGTTTTATCCAGCTCCGACGACTTTAGGTCGGCCTGCGCCAAGACTACCTGCCAATCACGCGCATCCTTGCCCAGTGCGTATTTTTCACGCGCTTCTTCTGCTGGCAGATGGGCAAAATCATTTACCGTGTTCCAAATATCTTCGCGGCTCCAGTGAATAGTAAGCTCGTCCCGCGCAGTGACAATGCCAGCGCTGTTCACCGGCATGATGTCGGTGATCTTCCAGCCTTGCTCATACTCGGCGCGTACCGTCTCATCTTGCGGCACAAACAAGCACATGGGCGCCTGTGGTTTCAGATTGTGCCATTTTGTGGATTGGACATTATGCTTCAGTAGCTCCTCGTATTTACTATCCCGCGTACCATAAAGGTCCGCATGATAGACCTTTGCAAGTCCGTCCTGCGCTTTGGCGCGTTTCACAAACAGACCGATGGCAACACCCTGTTGAATGTCGAATACGTTTTCATCCTTACCGCCGTCTAACGCCTTCTCCTTCTTTTTGCTGTTCCCGTGCAGGTCAAGCAGGTAGATGTCGTCAAAACTTTGCATCAAGCTTTGGCGCATGCCCCGAAAGGTCGGGTTGTCCAAATAACCATGGTTGGTGACAAAGGCCAGAACGCCATAGCCGGTTTGCTCGATGCGCCATTGCGCAAAGCGCATGAACTTTACGTAGTCATCATTCAGCCACTTAGGGTTACGTTCACCCAACGGCGCGCCATCCATTTCAAAGTAGTTGCCGGTCTTTTGCCCCGTGGCGCTGTCGATGCCGCGTAGTAACCCGGCGATCCATTCCCCGGTATTGGCGGAATGCCCGGAATACGGGGGGTTGCCAAGGACGACCATTACGGGCGTCTCCTTCTTCGCTTGATTGGCGCTATTGGCTTCCTCTGCCAGCCATTGGGTGAAAAGCGGCAGTCCGGTGAGTTCGTGCGCCTCTTCCAGAGTGTTCGTGAGGTATACGCGTAAGCGTTCGTCTGTGCTGAAGTCGTAGCCGGTGTCGCGCAACAGGAGACCGAGCTTCATGTGCGCCACGGCGTAGGGTGCCATGAGTAGCTCGAAGCCGTACAGGCGCGGCAACAAGTTGTCCCGTACGTAACCCGGCCATAGGCCTTTATTGTGCGTAAACGTTTGGTGGATTTGGTTGATGACGCTATACAGAAATGTCCCCGTGCCAGTCGCGGGATCGAGAATCTGTACCTTATGAGTTTCGATGGTATCGTAGATCGTCTCGCCCTTCTTGTTCGACTTGCGCGGGCGCTTGATTTTAACTTTACTGGCATCAGCCAAGCCGTTGTGTAGTTTGAAATCCTTTTTCAAGATGGTGTCTACGCTGCGCACGATGTAGGACACCACCGGCTCCGGCGTGTAGTACACGCCCCGGGCCTCGCGCATTTTCTGATCGTAGGCGCCAAGGAAGGTTTCGTAGAAATGCACAACCGGGTCTTCCTGCCGCGTCGCGTGGCCGAAGTCTCGCAGGATGGCCGCTATGTCGGCACGATTCAGCAGTTCCGTCAAGCTATCCACAGCCCACACAATACGCTCATCCAGTTCCGGGCCGGCGATGTGCGCAAAAAGCTTACGCAAGAACGGGTTCGTCTTAGGCAGGTCGTAGGTGGCGTGTATGCGGGTAAAATGCCTTTCGGTGCTATTGCAGCGCGCGGCAAACAGACCGTAGCAAATGGTTTGCGCGTACATATCGCCGAATTGTTCCGGCGTCAGATCATGCAGCAGCACCTTGCGAAAGCCTTCCATCTGCTCATGGAGTGCGCCCTGGTCGCCTTCCTCGGCAAAGGTCTTGCCGATAATGGAGCGAATGAGGCGCGCGAGAGCCGCCATGCGCACGGCAAGCTCTTTGGGACTAGAGATTACAGGGATGTCCTCGGCAAAAAAGGCTTGCAAGAGTTCCTCAAGTTGACGCGCCCCATCGGGCTCAGCGCGCAGTCGGCCGTTGGCCTGGGGGTTGGCAAGGCGTGCCGTCAGGCGCCACACCCCACCAACGTACCAGCGGAACTCCAGATAATCGGTGAGGATAAGATTGGCGAGACTTTCGCGGTAGCGCTTCAGTTGCTCACTGTTTTCTGTATCGTCAAGGGAAACACCGATATCCTTGGCTTCCACAAAGCCCAGCGGAATATCGTTTCGAGTAATAATGTAATCTGGCGCACCACACTTGATGCGCTTGGGTTCGTTAGTGGCAACGATATTGGGCTGTAAGGCCTCTAGCAGGGTTTTCAGCGCAGGGCGGTGGGTGTGTTCGGTGGCGTTTCCCGCTTTGTAGGCTTTCTCTACTTTTGCTAGGTAGTCTCTAAATACCGCGTTATCCGTCACCTTCTCCCGCTCCCTTTGGTTTCTTTACCGTACGCCAGTGTATCGTATGTCAATCGGAAACGTAAAATACCTCCCTGGCTCCGAGCCCCTGTACCTCACCGGATAGGCGAAAACTCTCTCTCAGCCTCCCTCTGCGACTCCCTTCAAGTGTGCCAGCGTTGTCCAATTGGCACTACAGTACTTCCCGCTTTCAAGCTGTCCAGATAATCGGCCCACGCCTGCATCATCTTGCGGCGTTCCGGTAAATGCTTCGTGCGGTTGTAGGCGGTGCCGTTCGGATCGCGCACCGCATGCGCAAGCTGGTGCTCGATGAAGTCGAGCCGGAAGCCCAACTGCTCGTCCAGGATCGTGCGCGCCATCGCGCGGAAGCCGTGTGCGGTGAATGTGTGACCATAGCCCATGCGACGCAGCGCGATATTGAGCGCCATGTCACTGAGCGGACGCTTGCGGTCTACCATGCCGGGGAACAGATACCGACCACAGCCAGTCAGCGGGTGCAATTCACGCAGGATCGTGAGCGCCTGAGTCGCCAGCGGCACGATGTGATCGATATCGGTCTTAGTAACGTGGAAGCGCCACTCGGCAGTGTCGAGATCAAAGTCTTTCCACTCGGCGGCCCTGAGTTCGCCGGGTCGCACAAAGGTCAGCGCCGCAAGCTTCAACGCGCAGCAAACGGGAAAGCTGCCGGTGTAGCCGTCAATCGCGCGCATGAGTTCGCCCACCTGGTCCGGTTCCGTGAGGCTTGCGAAATGCCCCGGCTTGCGTGGCGTTAGCGCTCCGCGCAGGGAAGGCGTCGGGTCCACTGTCGCGCGACCGGTCGCCACCGCGTAGCGGAATACTTGCCCGCAGTACTGCAAGTCACGGTGCGCGGTCTCTACGGCTGCGCGTGCCTCAACACGGCGCATCACGGCCAACAAATCCGGCGCAGTGATCGCGGCCATGGGACGCGCGCCCAGCCACGGGAACACGTCGCGCTCAAGACGGCGCAGCAGCTTGCTGCGGTGTGACGGTGCCCAGTACGGCGCGCGTTTCGCGTACCACTCGCGTGCAATCGCTTCGAAGGTTTCCAAGCCAGCTTCGCGTTCGGCTTGGCGTTTCACGCCCGGATCAATGCCGTCGGCTAATTGCTTACGTGCATCGTCGCGCCGTTCGCGTGCGTGTCTCAACGACACTTCGGGATACGTGCCCAACGACAGCGTATTGCGCCTTTTGTTGCCGGGCCGGCGGTAATCCAAGCGCCACCAGCGCGCGCCAGTCGGCTTCACCAAAAGGTACAGGCCTCGGCCATCGGCAAGTTTGTAGGCACGGCCCTGCGGCCTGGAGTTCTTTACAGCGGAAGGTGTCAGCATGGCAGAGACCTCGGGGCGGGTAGCCAGTAGCGTGGAGCGGATCGCGTGCTCCGGCGGCCAGAATCCGGTGTTTTGACGGTAACTCTGTTTGCCCTACCCCCTGTTACCGTCAAAGTTACCGTAAAAGTTACGGGACCCTACGGGTACAGTGTAGCTCTCGCGGGAAGTGGAAACAAGCCGAAACCCAGTAACGGCGCGACTTGCGGGGATTTACGGGAAACTGCGGGTAGTGATTTTGGTGGCTACGGGTGGACTCGAACCACCGACCTCAGCATTATGAGTGCCGCGCTCTAACCGGCT
>JAJZCS010000095.1 GCA_021829055.1 Pseudomonadota bacterium | reverse complement strand
TCCAGGCGCTCGACCGCACCCAGCCGGGCCTGCCGCTGAAGAAAGGCCGCTGCGGCACCATGACGCACGACTACAAGAGGAAACGGCACCACCACCCTGTTCGCCCCGCCCTGAACGTGCTGGAGGGCGGGGTCATCGGCCACTGCATGCAACGCCACCGGCACCAGGAGTTCATCCGCTTCCTCAACACCATCGAGGCCGAGGTGCCGGCGGGCAAACTGCTCCACGTCATTCTCGACAACTATGCCGCGCACAAGCACCCCAAGGTGCTGGCATGGCTGGCGCGGCATCGCCGCTTCACCTTCCATTTCACGCCGACCTCGGCCTCGTGGATCAACGCCGTCGAGGGATCCTTCGCCACGCCGACCAAGCGCCGCCTGAAGCGCGGCGTGTTCCATTCAATCGTCTCCCTGCAAGCCACCATCAACCGCTTCCTCGCCGAGGCAAACGAAAACCCCAAACCCTTCCGCTGGACCAAGGACCCCGACAAAATCATCGCCGCCGTCAGACGCGGGCACCAAGCGTTGGATTCGCTCCACTAGTTACGCTCATTGCCATGTCGTGCCTCGGTTCACATCGGCATGCACTGCATGGCCTTGTCCTAAAGGCAACCCGGTCCAATCCAGCCGACAAAACCGCTCAATGCATCAACTCATGGGCTATCTTCCAAACCGATGGCTGGAGCCAATTCGCCGTAAAGAGAATCGACCAGAGCTTCCGGTGCGCTATCTACCGTGCGGAGCCAGAATTCGGGATCTTCGGGCGATTCATAAGCGCTATCGATGCCTGTGAAATTCCGAATTTGGCCAGCATCAGCTTTACGATACAGACCTTTCGGGTCGCGCGAGCGGCAGACTTCGATCGGGGTGTCGACAAATACCTCGTGGAAGATACCAGGCTCGACTAATTCACGAGCCATTTGTCGTTCGGCACGAAACGGCGAGATGAAGCTGACCAAAACTATTAGGCCGGCGTCGGCGAAGAGCTTCGCAACCTCAGCAACACGGCGGATGTTTTCTACTCGGTCGGCATCAGTGAAACCCAGATCGCGGTTCAGCCCATGCCGTATATTGTCGCCGTCGAGCAGGTAGGTGTGTGCACCGGCGGCGTGAAGGCGCGCTTCAAGCAAATTCGCGATAGTGGACTTGCCGGCGCCAGAGAGGCCCGTGAACCAAAGGATGGCTGGTCGATGGCGGTTACGAGCTACGCGGTCGGTGCTGCGGATGGTTACGGCCTGACGATGAATATTGTTGGCGCGACGAAGGGGAAATCGGATCATGCCGGCCCCAGCGGTGGTGTTGGTGACGCGGTCTATGACAATGAACGCGCCCATTCTGCGGTTCGCTTCGTAGGGATCGAAGGAGACAGGCGAGGCGAGGGCAACATTGACTGCGCCAATTTCATTCAAACTTAGACGGTCTGCAGCCAAATGTTCCAGGTGGTCGATATCAAGTTTATGCTTGATACGCGACACCACACCACTAACGGTCGCAGTGCCGATCCGGAAGAGATAGGGACGCCCCGGAAGAAGATCTGCTGCGTCCATCCAGATTAGATCGGCTGCAAATTGGTCGGCAACTTCCGGTCGAGAGTCTGAGCTTGCAATAACATCACCGCGCGAGATATCAATAGCATCGGCAATCGTTAGTGTAACTGCGTCTCCCGCACGTGCAGTGTTGCGATCGCCATCGGCGGCAACAATCCGGGCAACCTTGGTGACTCGTCCTGAGCCGGAAATAACAACGGAATCGCCAGGACGGACAGTGCCGCTCGCTATGGTTCCAGCGTAACCGCGGAAGCTGGCATCCGGCCGATTTACCCACTGAACCGGCAACCGGAATGGGCCAACTTCGGCGCGCTCCGGCTCGATGGACTCAAGATGTTCAAGAATCGTCGGTCCATCGTACCAAGGCATGTTTGCGCTGCGCCATACGACATTATCACCATGGCGGGCCGAAAGCGGAATCGGCGTTATCGACGAAAAATGGAATTTTGCTGCAAAATCATGGAACATGCTGGCGATTTCCATGAACCGCGACTGACTGTAACAAATCAGGTCTATTTTGTTTATGGCGAGCACAATGGTACGAATTCCAAGCAAGTCAGCTATGGCAGCGTGTCGGCGTGTCTGGGGTTGCAGGCCTTGGGTTGCGTCGATCAGTAGGACTGCCACCTCCGCGTTAGAGGCGCCAGTAGCCATGTTGCGCGTGTATTGCTCATGTCCTGGAGTATCCGCAATAATGAATTTTCGGCGCCGCGTTGCCACGAAACGATATGCCACATCGATCGTGATGCCTTGCTCTCTCTCAGCCTCCAGGCCGTCCACGAGCAGAGCGTAGTCTACTTCGGTGCCATTTGTTCCGTATCTTTTTGAATCCCAAAGCAGTGCGGTGCGTTGATCATCGGGTACATTATCGGTATCAAAAAGGAGGCGACCGATCAACGTTGACTTGCCGTCATCTACGGAGCCGCAAGTGAACACGCGAAGAAGTGAACGGGATTCTTGAAGGCGCATATCATTCATTTAGAAATATCCTTCCCGCTTCTTTTTTTCCATTGCAGCGGTATCATCATGGTCGATCAAGCGTCCCTGACGCTCGGATAGCCGTGAATGGGCCATTTCCGAGATGATAGCCTCTAGTGTCGAGGCGGTAGACTCGATTGCCGCCGTCAGAGGGTAGCAACCGAGGGTACGGAAGCGGACCGAGCGAAGTTTGGGCGTTTCGTTAGACAGTAGGCGAAAGCGGTGATCGTCGACCATCAAAAGCTGCCCATTCCGTTCAACAACGGGTCGGGGCTTGGCGAAATACAATGGCACGACGTTGATTTTTTCGCGTGCGATGTAGGACCAGATGTCGACTTCGGTCCAGTTTGATAGCGGAAACACTCGCATTGTTTGACCGGGAGCGAGTGCCGGGTTGAATAGATTCCAAAGTTCGGGGCGCTGAGACTTTGGATCCCAGCCGTGCCGGGCATTGCGGATCGAGAAGATTCTTTCCTTTGCACGAGACTTTTCTTCATCACGACGTGCGCCACCGAACGCTGCATCAAAGCTAAATTCATCAAGGGCAGATTTTAGAGCTTCCGTCTTCATGACTTGGGTGTAGACGGATGCGGCATGGTCAAAGGGATTGATGCCGTTGGCGGCTGCTTCGGTATTCGTGCGGACGATAAGATCTAGACCCAGTTGTTTGACTGTTGCGTCGCGGTGCAAAATCATTTCGCGAAACTTCCAACCCGTATCGATGTGCAATAGCGGAAAGGGAAGCTTGGCCGGATAGAAAGCTTTACGAGCAAGATGAAGCATCACGGAACTATCTTTACCGATCGAATAGAGCATGACGGGTTTACGAAAACTAGCCGCTGCTTCGCGGATGATCTCAATGCCTTCCGCTTCGAGTACATCGAGGTCAGAGGCGTGTTCGGTAAGGTACATGCAACGATCCTTATAGCGGCCTAGGGACTCTGGAAACAAAAAAACCTCCGGCCCGCAAGGGCCAGAGGCAATTTCAGAAAGAACCGTTTGTCAACCGCTTCAAGCGGCGAATGATTTGCGGTGAAAGCCGGAGGTAGAGAGAAAATCCGGCGACTTATTTTTTTGCTTGCGGCAACTGAACCGCCACAAAGATCGCCTGATCTTCACGCATCACGCGCAGCGCGATTGCTTTGGCATGGGAGGTTTCTGCCTTGTGGATTGCATCGATCACCTCCGCAGGATTTTTGGTATTCGCAGATCCTACACCAATGATAACATCCCCGGATTGCAATCCGGCAGCATCGGCAGGCGAGTTTGGTGCAACATGAACGATTACAGCACCTTCCGTACTTGCTGGCAGGTGAAGTTGAGCAATATCGCCGTTTGTCAACGGTCCAATCGACATGCCGAGCTCTGGCTTCTGAGCGACGCCTGCACCAGATCCCGGCTCCTGACCCATTAGCGCGGCTTCTGGATTGCCTGGCATGGTTTCCACTTTTATTGTGGTGTGATTTTCCTTTCCGTTTCGCAAATACGTGACATGGGCGTCGTCACCTGGTTTAATCGACGATATCGCAAGAGCTAGCTTCCGTGGCGAGTCGATCGGTTTGCCATTGACATCTGTGATGACATCCCCTGGTTTGATTCCGGCCTTGGCCGCCGGAGCGTTTGGCTCGACAGCCGCGATCAGCGCGCCCGTAGGTTTGCCATCGATCATCTTTACCCCCATGGCTTGGGCCATGGCCGGAGTGATCATCTGCACCGACACACCGATAAACCCACGAGTGACCTTTCCAAATTTAATTAGCTGGGAAGAGATCATTTTAACCATATTGGATGGGATGGCGAATCCGATACCCACAGAGCCGCCCGAAGGGGATAGAATGGCGGTATTGACCCCGATAACCTGGCCTCTCTGGTTAAGGAGAGGGCCGCCCGAATTGCCTTCATTGATCGGTGCGTCAATCTGTATAAAGCTGTCGTATTCACCGTCGCCAATGTCGCGGCCGAGGGCAGAAACGATACCGGCGGTGGCCGTCTCCGCCAACCCAAACGGATTGCCAATGGCAACCACCCATTCCCCCGGTGAAACCGCGGCTGAATCGCCAAGCTCAAGATAAGGGAATGGCTTGTCACGGTTAACTTTAAGTACCGCTAGGTCAGTGCGAGGGTCGCGGCCGATAATCGTTGCGGCGAGCCTCTGGCCGTCTGACAAAGTCACAAAGACCGACTTGGCGTTGCGAACGACATGGTTGTTGGTGACAAGGTATCCTTTTGGGCTAATGAAGAAACCGGAGCCTTTTGCCTCAATGGCTTGGGGCTGCTGTGGCTGCGGGATCGGGAACGGAAACGGGAAGGGAAAGGGCGCCATGCCTGGGGGTTGCCCTTGAGCCTGCTGGCCCGAGACCCTGTTGACCCTGAGATGTACTGTGACCGAAACTACCGCTGGACTGACGTCGTGGATCAATGGTGCGAAGCTGGGGATCGGTTTAAAATCTTTTTGCACCTGTGATGTGGCATTTAAAGCGGCATCATCGGCAAAGGCATTGCCGCCGGCCATCAGTGTAGCACCGGCGAGAAGGGCGAGGGCAAGCGCTCGCATCCGCGTGGAGCGGCCTGTGGCGTTTAGCGAAGTTGTCATTCTCTCATCCTTAGGTCTGCGACCGAGAATTCGGCCTTGGTTGTTTGCCGGTCCCGCTGGTGCAAAACACGACTTTGCAGCTGGGCTACGATTGGAACGAAACATTACGAGCGCACCGTGACACGGCGAGCTTGATGCCCCTTCGATATAGACGTTAATCTAAACGTGGCCAACATGCGGGAATGAAACTCGTTTCATTCGTGCACCTCGGCAAGCATGTTTTCGGCTTCTTCGGTACTTCGTTTGATCACAATTACTTGTTCGCGCCGAAATCCATCGCCACAACCCTCTGGTTGACTGACGGCCTCCCAAGAGTCGGAGCAAATCATAAACATAGTGCCTTGTGCTTTCAATGAGATGTTCCTCGGCGAGGAAGCGGCTCGGACGTGGTTCGAGAAGGCGAGTTGGTTGGGGCAGCCCGGAATGCCTGACGTGCGGCTCCGTCAGTCACTTTACTTGGCCCACCACGCCACTTCCGACCCGGCTACGCGCACACCGGCATAGCGGCGGGCCATTCGGGTCCACGTTAACCTGGTCGACCCGTTCAACCGCTTCATGCGTCGTGCCGAGGTTGGCCTCTGGCGCCAGATCAGCGTCAGGCAGGCCTCATCCAGAGGCTAGGCCTCTGCGCGGCCCATTTCTGCCGGAACCGGGAGCCCCCACACCCCCCTCTCGGCACAGACATGGCGCAACTCGTCCGCAACGGCGAGGGCAGACTGCTGCACCAGATTGATGTTCGCCACGTCAACCTGATAGTGTCCTCCTATTTGGTCCGCCCGACATTGCCGAGATGGTTGTTGGGCAAGAAGAAAGGAATTCAGCTATCAGCGTTGCTTCTTGAGCGGTTGGCTGCTCCCTGACCCAAGCGGCGAAGCAAATGGCTGAGGATCGCCAACTCGTCAAGGGAAAGTGGAGCCATCGCGTGATGGATAGCGGCGGCATGCAAAGGGAACACTGACTCGATCAGCATGCGGCCTTCTTCCGTTAGCGCGACGCGAACGCTACGTCGGTCCTCTGGGCAGATAGTCCGGCGCACTAGTTTCCGTCGTTCAAGTTTATCGATGACGTCTGTAAGGTTGCCGGGACTTGTCAGGATTTTGCGGCCAAGGTCACGCAGGGTAAGGGGGCCAAGGTGCAGCAGGGCCTCTAGTACGCCGAGCTGGTTGGGTGTTAGATCCGATTCATGGAGACGACCGACCACTCGAGCCGTAACGGCGCGGCTGGCACGTACCAGCTTTACGTATGCTTGGACCGACGTTTCAATTGCCGGATCGATGACGCCGAACATTAGCGATTCATTAGAACTGGCAGTTGTGCGTGTTCGAGCACATACCTCGTAACTCCACCGAGAATCAGTTGTCGGAGGCGAGAGTGAGAGTAGGCACCCATTACGAGGAGATCCGCGTCGTATTCAGTGGCGGCGGCGAGAAGACCGGCACCAACACTACGGTCAACCGAGCTAAATTCGACTACTTCCGTAGCAACGCTGTGTAAGGCGAGGTAGGAGGCGAGCTTTTGTGCTGGTGGGCCTTGGCGGTGATATTCAACCGAATGCAATATGCGAACCGAATGAGCGTCGATCAACCAAGGGAGCGAAGACGCAACTGCTGCAGAGCTTTCGGCGGTTCCATTCCATGCTAGCGCGATGCGAGTGCCGAGGTTGGTGGGCTCTTCAACCGGAGCGATCAATGCTGGGCGACCTGAATCAAACAAGACGGCATGCAGAGCATCTGTGGACGCAACCTCTTCAGCCGATTTCGGATGTGGAACAATGATCAGGTCCGAGACGCGAGCTTCGCCCGCAACCAGCTCTTCCTCTCGGCCAATTATCGACTCGAATTGCGCTGACGCTGCGATTTTGCTGCTGGACGGCGCATACAGCCCGCGAAAATCCGGAAGTGTAACCTTAATATCGGCATCAGCGCACATGGTTTCGAATAGGACCTTGAGCGCGTTGGCTTCTGATCGGCCAGTCTGCTCGGTGGCAGTCATCATTTCCTCGATCATTGCCCCGGACAGGCCTTCGCCGGCGAGTGGTGCCACGTCGCGGACATCGGTTCGGACGTGTAAGGCCAAAAGGTGAGCGCCATGGCGTCGTGCAATCTGCAATCCCGTCGTGATAACGGATCGCGCGGAGGAGACGCTGGTAAGAGGCAGGAGCACTTTGTGGATGGCCATGGTCAATGCACCTAGATCACCCTGCTGACTTTACCGTGCCAAATACAAACACCACAAGCTTCTGGCACCGCGCTACCGATACTCCATTGACCGGGGCTGGCATCCCGCGTGAAG
>JAJZCS010000094.1 GCA_021829055.1 Pseudomonadota bacterium | reverse complement strand
CCAGGCGAGCCTGGACGACGCTCCCGCGTCGCCCACATACCCACAGCCACAACAGCAACAACAGGCAGCTTAATTTTTATGGAGATCAGAACGGCACCGCTTCCAACTTAACTCCGCCCACGATTGGTCCTCAACGCAGGGTCCACTTCACAGGTCGACGTAGCGCATTACCAAACAAAGCGAGGGATGATCGCGATTGGATCGAAACCAGCATCCCTACATTCTCTGTGCGCCGCCTTGGGAGAAAGGTCGTGGATACCCGAGAGGACGAAAACCGAATCGATGGCGGCCGCCTTGGCGCCGGCAAGGTCTGTCCGGAGCGAATCCCCGAAAGCCACCGTCTTTCGACGGCTTGTGCCGAGAAGGTCGAGGGTCAATCCGTAGATCGCTGGATCCGGCTTGCCGCGGACCAGAACTAATCCGCCACGAGCGGCATAGCGTTCGGCTAGCAGGCCAGCGCAAATGATGCGTTTTCCTGCTCGGATTACTTCTAGGTCTGGGTTGGCGCAAATCATGGGCAGTTTGGCAGCGAGGCACTCCGTAAGGATCGCGTCGAAGACGCTGGGATCATCTTCGGAGGCCCGATCATTGGGGCCGGTGTTAAGGACAAAATCTGCCCCCGACGGGGTCGGGCATTCACTAACAGGTAGGCCATTGAACAAATCTCGGTCGCGTTCGGGCCCCAAATGATAGAATCTTTCGCCGAGGGTACGGAAGCCTGGGGCATTGCGAAGCTGCAAGGCATCCCGAACAGCGTCACCGCTTGTTACGATACCGTCATAGAGTGTAGGAGCGATACCCATGGCAAGCAAAGTCTTTGCGACTACTGACGAGCGGCGTGGGGCGTTAGAGAGGAAAGCAATTCGTTTACGTGCGGCCCGCAGGCGCGTGAGGCATTCCAGTACCCCCGGATATGGACGAGTGCCGTTATGAACGACACCCCACAGGTCGATGATAAAACCATCGTAGCGGGACGCCAATTCAGCTACGCTCACGGAGAGCGTTCTGCAAAACGATCGGCGTCGCGGCCGATTAAGGAGGAAATGTTTTGCACGCCGTGTCGGTCGACTAGCCGGGCTAGACCAGTAACGATGTGGGAAATGATTGAAGGACCTTGACCGACGAAACTAGTGTATATTTGCACGAGGCTGGCTCCGGCACGAATTTTGGTCAGCGCCTGTTCAGGTGTAGCGACGCCGCCCACACCGATCAGTACCAGATGGTCGCCTGCAAGTTGACGGATTTTTGCTAGCATACGTGTCGACTGGGAAAAAAGTGGTGCGCCTGACAGGCCACCTGATTCGTTCCGTGACGGACTTCGCAAGGTTGCTGGACGGGTAGTTGTAGTGTTGCTGATAATCAGACCCGTGATTCTCCGCTGGATCGCTAGCGATACGAGTTCGGGTAGAGTCTCGTCGGGAAGGTCGGGACCAAGCTTGACAAAAAGTGGCCGGTGGAGCGTTCCGTCCTGCCGGATGGCATCAAGGATCGGTGCGAGGCGGTCGACCACCTGAAGGTCTCGTAAGCCCGGGGTATTCGGCGACGAGATGTTGATGGCGATGTAATCACAATACGGCGCCACCTTCTGGGCCAAGGCGGCGTAATCGATCACCGGATTGGCGCTGTCTTTGTTGATGCCAATGTTGACACCCACCGGCACAGTAACGCGATCGAAGCGGCGAAGATTGGCGACGAAGGCGTCTGCACCGGCGCTATTGAAACCCATGCGGTTGATCAGCGCCTTGTCTTTAGGGAGGCGGAATAGGCGTGGGGGTGGATTGCCTGGCTGGGGCTGAGGCGTGACGGTACCGGCCTCAAGGAAGGCAAAACCCAGGCGAGCCAAACCACCAAGGGCTATGGCATCCTTATCGAATCCCGCCGCGAGGCCAAGAGGATGCGGGAGGTTGCGACCGAGGGCTGATATGGCGAGTTCCGGGAACGTCGAAATTTTCTCTTCTTGAACCAGCCCGGAGCGAAGAAAAAATATCGCGATGCGGTGAGCGGCTTCGGGTGCAACCAATTGCAGTCCGGCCGAAACAACGTTGGCAGCTCTCATTATTTCGCAAAAACGACAATTTCTGGGGTTGTCGGAATTCTATGGTTTTTTACACCCGCTGACGGGGTAGTTGCGCCAAGGGAAACCCGCTTCGGGGCAGCACCATCAGCGACGACGGCATCGGCAATTTGGGCGGCAAGGGGCGCGATCTGCGACATTTCCCGCTCCGCGGCGCTTGGTGGTTTGCTGGCCGGACCGACAATATCAACGCGGAATTCCGCGCCTGACTTGATCCTCAGCGCTTCAGTCACCGCATATTTAACGGAGGGTCCCCAGCTTGTGTTGTCCTTAGGGATGGTGACCAGTGGCAGGCGGCCATCGAATTTCATCAAGGCTGCTACATCGACAAGCGATGGTGCGTCGGCATACGGATGGGATGTCGGGCGACTGGGCAGCGCACAGCCCGAGAACGTTGCGACAACTGCACATGTGAACAAAAAGGATATGACGGTGGGGCGATACATAGAATTGCATCTACCCGACCATCTGAAGCTCGACAACGGCGCGATATGCGCGCAAGCCATCAGGCTGCAATGATGCCTTGGCGTTGTTCGCCAAGGCATTGTATGCCTGCCCTCATAATTTGACCAGGACGAAGATAAATAGGCGAGGGCTTCTTTCCGAGTCCCACGCCTGGAGGCGTACCGGTCGCGATGATGTCGCCCGGCAGTAGCCGTATAAAATGGCTAACGTAGGACACGAGGGCACTGACGCCAAAGATCATTGTGCGG
Organism: Pseudomonadota bacterium; assembly: GCA_021829055.1. GTDB lineage: Bacteria > Pseudomonadota > Alphaproteobacteria > Acetobacterales > Acetobacteraceae > Acidiphilium. The sequence goes on along the minus strand of JAJZCS010000094.1, from coordinate 4,649 downwards.
GTGTTTCCGGACTGCATGCGCACGTCGTCGACATCGCACCAAAGCTCCAGATTCTGGGGATCGGGTACGTCATCCTGCGTCACCAGATAAGGACCGATAGGTCCGAAGCTGGGGCAACCCTTGCCTTTGTCCCAAGTTCCGCCTCGGTTCATCTGGTAATCCCTCTCGCTAATATCGTTGACGACGCAGTAGCCGGCGACGTAGTCGAGTGCAGCAGAGTCGCTCACGTAGGAAGCTGGTGAACCTATCACGATAGCGAGTTCCACCTCCCAATCTGTGCTGGCCGAGCCGCGCGGGATGATAACGTCGTCGTTCGGGCCCGAGTAAGCGCTACCAGCCTTCAGAAAGATGATCGGCTCCTTCGGTATTGGCAGGTTTGTTTCAGCAGCGTGGTCCACATAGTTGAGGCCAATACAGACGAAATTAACCGGACGCGGTACCGGCGCACCGATGCGGGTGTCTGCAGGGACGGCGGGTAGTGTTTCGGGATTGATGGCGGCGAGGCGACGGAGGTTCTCAGGCGCGAGGGTGTCGCTATTGATTGCGGCAATATGTCCGGAGAGATCCCGAATGGTGCCTGACCGGTCAAGAATGCCAGGACGCTCAGAGCCGATCGGGCCATAACGCAACAATTTCATGTTCGTTCCTTAATCTATTGTGGCCATAACGTGGCCTCAAAGTTGGATAGGTTTCCCGGAAAAATGAACCCCGAGAGGTCTTTGGATGGAGACTAGATGATTGGTGGGATCGAACTGAGATTCAATCCCCTTTGTTAGAGCCGGACCGAAAAAGGTAGTTGAGCGATTTCAGTTGGTTGTGTTGGGTTGGACGGCCCAACAGCATCGAATGTGCCAATATAAGGTCGATCAACGAACCTAATGAAAGGGTCGCCCAATGGATTTAAGCGCATTTCGATTGACCCGTCCAAGCATGCTTTTACGATCCATGGGGTCGATGCGCAGGAGCGCCCGGTACTGCGGCGCGAGATCAGGCGCGATCAGGTTGAATCGTTCTTCGTCAAATTGGCTCCGACGGAGGTGGTTCTTGAAGCTTGCGCCGGCTTGCACCATTGGGGGGAGTGCTGGGCGGTATGGGCCACCGAGGGAGGTTAATCCCGCCGCAATAGGTGAAGCCGTTTGTGAAGCGGAGTAAAAACGACCGCAATGACGCGGAGGCAATCAGCGAGGCTGCATTACGTCCGACTATGCGCACGGTTCCGGTCAAATCGGTGGATGAGCAAGCGGCAGCGATCATCGTAAAGCATCGGGAAGTCATGGTTAATCAACGGACCCGGGCAATCAACGCGCACGCGGCGGAATTTGGCATCGTTGCCGCCAGGGGCTGCGCGAACGTCACAGCATTGCTTGCTCTCCTGTCTGCCGAGGAAGCGATTCCAGCAATTGCCAAGGCGATGTTTAAGCAAATGGGTCGGTATGTGACGGATCTCGATGCAAAGATCGACGCACTGGAGAGACAGCTGCTCGAACAGCATAAGGTCAACGCGGTCAGCAGGCTCCTCGCCGCGATTCCCGGCGTTGGGCCAATCACCGCGATCACCATGGTGCCCAACGTGAACCCCGCGAATTCTGAGACCGGGTGGCATTTTGCGGCGTTGCTCGGGCTGACTCCGCGAGAGCATTCCACCGGCGGCAAGCATCGTATGGGAAAGACAAGTAAGGTAGGCAATGAGAGGTTGCGGCAGCTGCTCGTGGTCGGGGCGCTAGAGTCTTTTTCTGTTGATCTGAATCGTTTTGTGATTCTGGCGCGGTTGAAAATCTGATTCAAGCTTATTGCTGGATCGGAGGTCAGCATGTGATGGGTCGACACTATTCGAATGATCTGAGGGAACGCGTTGCGGCGGCTGTTTTGGCTGGGCGCTCGTGCCGTGAGGTAGCGGCGTTGTTTTTGGTGAGCGTTGCGAGTGCGGTGAAGTGGTCGCAGCGTCTGCGGCAGACGGGCAGTGCGGCGGCGAAGCCGCAAGGCCGACAGCAAGCTCGCGCTCTGGCACCGCATCGGGCTTGGATTCTTGGTCGGCTTGAGGAGCAGAAAGATTTGACGATGCGGGCACTGGCGATTGAGCTGGGCGAGCGCAGCATTGTCACCAGCGAAGTTTCGGTCTGGCGTCTGGTGCGCGACGCCCGGCTCAGCTTCAAAAAAAACCCTGCTCGCCAGCGAGCAGGATCGCCCGGACGTGGCCCGCAACCGCCGGTTTTGGAAGAAGTATCAGGGTCGGCTGGCACCTGAGCGGCTGGTCTTCATCGATGAGACTTGGGCCCAAACCAATATGACCCGCACCCGCGGCCGGTCACTGCAAGGTGCGCCCTTGCTCGCGAAAGTTCCCCATGGTCACTGGAAAACTCTGACCTTCCTGGCGGCCCTGCGGTCAGACCGCCTCGACGCCCCATTTGTCCTCGACGGGCCGATCAACGGCAAAAGCTGGGCACCTCCATCAACCCTATGATTTGAGCGATTTCAGTCAGGCGCTCCCGGAATTTGGACAAATTACGGTCATTTACGGTGCCATTCTGTTCAATTTTGGCGTTTTCTCTGTTCATCAGACGCACCTATCCCATCGCCGCCCGTCGTTTGTGGAAGATCAGCCGGCTCATGTTGTAGGCCAGATTGGCCAGCGTGATCTTCGCCTCGGCGCGCTTGATGCCGATGGTGCGGATGAACAACCCCATCCTGGACTTTTGCTGCGCAAAGACATGTTCAACACGGGCGCGAACTTTTGACTTTGTCGCATGGCCACGCCGAACGTGATCCGGCATCGGCTTACCTCTGGGCTTCTTGCGGTGAATGCGGCTGACCCGACCCTGCGCTTTGAGCCCCTTCTCATTGGCCTGACTGCGGTAGGCCGTATCGGCCCAGACATCCGATGCGGTATTGTCGTTCGTCACGACGTCCCGGAGCATCCTGCCATCAAAACGAGCGCCATCGGTGACCTTGCACTTGCGAATGAAGCCGAAGGCCTGGCAGATCGCGATGCTGCTCTTATACCCAAAGCTCGGGATCGCGATATCGATCTGCGGCTTTCCGTCCGCAGCCGGTCGGCCCTTGGCAAACTTGAGCGTCCAACGCGCATCTGTGTCTTTTTGCGCAGCGCGGGCGGGTTCGTCGGGCCAGATCTCGGCGGCAGTCTTGCCTTGCTTGATTGCCGTCTTCTCCAGCTCAGTGTTGCGCTGCCTGGGTGCGGCCACCAGCGTCGCATCAACGATCTGCCCGCCCATGGCGAGATAGCCACGTTCCTTCAGTTGCCGGTCGAAATCAGCGAACAGCACATCCAGCGCTCCCGCCTCAGTCAGTTTCTCGCGGAACAGGCGGATCGTGTCGGCATCCGGTGTCGCCACACCCAGGTCGAAACCGAGGAAGCGCAGCCAACTCAGCCGATCCCGGATCAGATACTCCATCCGCCCATCGCTGAGATTGTTCTGCGCCGCCAGCACCAGAACTTTGAGCATTGCCACCGGGTCATACGGCGGACGACCGCCCTTGGCCCTGTCGCCATAGGCCAGCGCTGCAACCAATGTCCGGCGAAATCCCTCAAAATCAATGATCCGGCCCAGTTCCTCTAACGGATCGCCATGCGCCGAAAGAAGCTGCAAATGTTCCGATAACCCAAACAATCCTGCCTGACGCATCGCCATGTCCCTCCCGCCAGGTTCAATGAATCACGTCATGGCCGGTTCTGCGAGAGGTTTTTGGAGGCGCCCAGCTCGCTGCATCTCCCGATGATCCTGGTGAGGTCTTTGCCGATAGCGCCTATCGGGGTGCTCACTTCCGCGAAGCGTTCCAGGTCAGGGGCGGCATGCCCTTGGTTGGTCCTGACAGGCTTGTGCGGCCGCGACGAGCAGGAGACGCGCGCGCGTCTCGATGCCTGTCCATCGCATCCGCGGCCGGATCGAGAAGGTCTTCAGGACCTGGAAGCGCACCTAATCTTACTGTGTCATAAAATTCTTGCAGCGATTCGTTGACGTGTGTGAGTGGGTAGAGATTCTGACTCGTGGAGGCGGGTGGTGGGTCTCGAATCGAACACGCAAGGCAGCGAATCACGTCTGGCCGCCTATGTCGAGGCGCTGACGGCGTCGCTTGGGCATGCCGACAGGGCCTGCGCCCTTCCGGTCCTACACCGCGCAGGCCTCCTGCTGCCCGGCGCCCGCAAGAGCGTCGAGCCGATGGCCGCCCGTGTTGAACCAGGCCGGGTGCAGGCGGCCCATCAGTCCTTGCACCACTTCGTCGCCAAGGCCGACTGGGCCGACGACGCCCTGCTAGCCGCCGTCCGCACCCATGTTCTGCCCATCATCGAGCCGCGTGGCCCCATCCGCGGTTGGATCATCGACGACACCGGCCTTCCCAGGAAGGGCCCACATTCGGTCGGCGGCGCTCGGCAATATTGCGGCCAGCTCGGCAAGCAGGACAATGGTCAGGTCGCCGTCACTTTGTCCCTGGCAGCCGACCACACCAGCCTGCCCATCGCCTCTACCTTCCCCAGCCTTGGGCCGATGACCTGGCCCCCCGGCGCGCCAAAGCACGCTTGGCGCCGGGTCACCTGGCGCGAGGGCAGCAACACCACCCTGGCTGGGCGCTTTGCCGCCGTCCGCGTCCGCCCCGCTAACCGCGACTACAACCGCCCGACCCCGCGGCGCTCC
>JAJZCS010000093.1 GCA_021829055.1 Pseudomonadota bacterium | reverse complement strand
TGTAGCAATGGACCCCGTCGACGGTTCCTCCCGCTCTGTTCCGCCGCCACCGTTCGGGAATGACCCTCAAGGATCAGCGCCAGGGCCGATAGCCGGCGCACAACGTGGCCGTCACGTTCCTTCGACATCAGCCGTCGCAAATCCACTGCCGTATAGTCCCGATTGGTAACCGCAATCGCCACAGACATCACCGCTTCCCATCAATCCAATCAACGGGAAACAGCGAATCACAACTCACCGCGTCAGGGGAAGCCACGGAGAGTCAGAAAATTTGGCGGCCGGCATTAGGCAACGTATTCATCGAGCGGCTTTGGCGAGAGCTGAAATATGAGGACATCTGCATCAAGGGCTACGCTGATGGCGCCGAGGTGCGTCCTGGCGTCGCCCAATGGCTGGAATTTTCCATAACCAACGCCCACATCAGGCGTTGGGCAACCGCGCGCCGATGGAGGTGTGGCGCGAGCCGATGATCGGCGCGCTGCCGTGGATATGATGCTCCTCCTGCGGGTGAGCTTGGATGACGCTATCGCGTCGCCCACATGCCCACAGCAGCAACAGGCAGCTTGATTTTCATGGAGATCAGAACGGCGCCACTCCCAACTTAATTCCACCCGGGCTTGGTCCTCACCGCAGCGTCCACTTCACTAAAAGCCCGCTGCCAACTAAAATTCGATGATGGCAACATGCAGGGCACATGCGCTCGCTGAGCACACGAATTCTTGTGGGAGAGCACAAAACCAGTAAAAACATGACCCATTACCACCTTGAAAAGGTTTCAGAAATAGGCTTGGCATGGCTTGTTTTTCCCTTCTCTCCATGAAAGGCCGCTTAATAGGTCCATCCAATGAGATTATCCAACGCGATCCTGCTTATGCTCACCAGTATGCTGCTCGTTGGATGCGCAAGCAATCCAGATATTGGATATTACCGCACTCATCGGCGCGCACTGATGCGCGAAGTCATCCACTGTGAAAATAACGGGGGCGCCCTAGCTAACACACCCCCTTGTCAGGCCGCGCTCCGCGTCAACGCACAGCTATTTTGATTAGGATGTGTAGGCCGGGTTCACTGCTCGGAGGCCATCTTGATCCTGGAGGTCGGCCCAGCCTGGCGCGGATCACGGTTCTTCCACAATTCTGGAGGATGCGGTTGAGCCGACGCAGACGCGACGTCCCGCTACCAGGCGTCCGCACGGCAACAAGCCAAGACAAGACGCTGAGTTCGATAGCAATATGGACAGTATTATTAAACGACATGACCACAGACTCCTCTCTCAGTGAGAGCGGATGCCTGCCATTATGCACAAAACACCGGGCGCCCCCGCCCTCAGAGCATCTGAAACCATATCTCGATCTCTCTATCGGTCGCCCACTCCGGCAAGGCAGCCAGGCTCAGGCTATGGAAGTTTTTTTAAAAGCCTCCTGCGCCGCAGCGTCTTTCTTGGAGTGGAAGGGCCGTGGTTGCAACCGCGTCAGCTTCAACTGGCGCAGCCAGCGGCCAATTGTACGCTCCGTTACCTCGACCGAAAACCGGCGCGCAACCTGTCCACGCCAATCGGCACAGCGCCAGCGCACAACCCGATCAACTTCAGGGTCCGGCGCTGCCACCACAAGCGCCAGCAACTCCGCCATCTGCGTTTCGTTCAACAGCGGCGCAGGACCAGGACCAACCCGCGACATCAACCCCGCCCCGCCTTCGGCGTTATAGCGATGCACCCAATCGCGCAGCGTCTGCCGGTCCATCCCATTCATCTCTGCCGCCGCGGTCCACCAGCAGCCTTCCAAGATCATCGCCAGCACCAAAAGCCGCCGTACAACCTCGCCCCGCTTCTCCCGAGACGCAAAGCACCGCAAATCTATCGCTGAGTAGTCCACGTTGGTAATGTTGATCGGCTGACCCATGGTGACCTCCCGCGCCGAATCGCGCACAGGTCAGCGAATCACAACATAAAAAAATTGGGAATCCCACAGTGAGTCAGCCGCCGCGTCAGCTGGTATTAACGCTGAATCTCAGCCTACCTTGGTCCCGTGAAGTACCAATGATAATGAACTAGCACACCGCAGGGAAGGCCATGATGACCGATGATTTCCGACTGAACCGGGCGTTGTTACCAGCAGGTTTCGATGATTTGCTACCGCCTGATGCTGCAATCGAGGCGCATCTGATTGAAGCGATGATGCATGTTTTCGATCTGCACGGCTACGAACGGGTAAAACCGCCGTTGCTGGAGTTCGAGGCCTCTCTCCTTTCCGGGGCAGGGACCGCTGTCGCCGAGCAAACATTTCGTCTGATGGATCCCGAATCCCAGAGAATGATGGCCTTGCGCGCTGATACCACGCCGCAAATCGCACGGATAGCGACGACAAGACTGGCTGATGCTCCACGTCCGTTGCGCCTTGCGTATGCCGGCCAGTGCCTGCTTGCGCGTGGGGTACAGGTTGCACCAGAACGGCAAGTCACCCAGTCTGGCATCGAACTGATTGGAATTGATGCTGCCGAAGCCGATGCCGAGACGATCGTGGTTGCGGCAGAGGCCTTGGAGTCGGCTGGCGTGTCGAAGATCAGCGTTGATCTTACCATGCCGCCATTGGTGCCAGCTTTGCTCACCGAAGCAAATTTTGATCCGCTGACGCGTACCGAGCTAAGCCACGCACTCGATCGCAAGGATGCGGCTTCGGTTCAGGAGCTAGCCGGTAACTCCGCTAACCTACTGTGTGCCATGCTAGAAGCAGCGGGCCCCGCCGCAGCCACACTCGAAGCATTAGAGAGAGTTGCACTACCCGCTCTGGTCCAACCGATGGTCCAACGCCTTAAAACGATTGTCGCTCACGTAAACGCTGTCTTACCAAACCTTCGGCTGACCGTCGATCCTGTCGAGTTTAGGGGATATCTGTACCATACTGGTGTAGCGGTGACGATTTTCGCACCTGGACGCCAAGCTGAACTCGGCCGAGGAGGTCGCTACCGTTGCGATGGAAGTGAGGATGCGACAGGGATTACGCTTTATCCCGATCAAATTCGAGCGGTTGCTCCACGCCAATTGGCACGTCGCCGCCTTTATCTGCCTCCCGGGACGCCTGTACCTGCGGCAAAAACTGCAAGGCAACAAGGGTTTGCGACGGTTGTAGGTTTCTCCGATCCCACCAATGTGCGCGCCGAGGCTATGCGGCTCGGCTGCACCCATCTCTGGCGCAATGGCGCCGCCATTGCAATCGAGGAATGTTAGACCATGGCAAATGTTACCATCATCGGCGCGCAATGGGGCGACGAAGGTAAGGGAAAGGTAGTCGACTGGCTGGCCTCGCGCGCCGACATCGTTGTCCGCTTCCAGGGCGGGCACAACGCAGGACACACCCTCGTGGTTGGCAATCAGACCTATAAGCTTTCGCTACTGCCGTCAGGACTGGTCCGCGGCAAGCTCGGCATCATTGGCAATGGCGTGGTCATTGATCCGATCGCCTTGCTTGCGGAGATAGACCGGGTTGCCGCGCAGGGTCTCGCCGTCACACCAGAAACGCTTCGCATCGCGGACAATGCGCCGCTCATCCTGCCCGTGCACGCGGCCATCGATTCGGCACGCGAGAATGCGCGTGGCGATCGCCGGATCGGCACAACTGGCCGAGGCATTGGACCCGCATACGAGGACAAGGTCGCACGCCGGGCTATCCGCGTGTGCGATCTGGCTGAGCCGCAGACCCTGGATTGGCGTCTTGATGAATTCCTGCTTCACCATAACACGCTGCTGCGTGGGCTTGGCGCTCCGACCTTCGATAAAACTGCCTTACGAATGCTCCTTCTGGACCTAGCGCCCAAGCTTCTGCCCTTCGCCGAGCCGGTCTGGGAACGCCTAGCCAACGCTCGACGAGCTGGGGCGCGCATCCTGTTCGAAGGCGCGCAAGCAGTCATGCTCGATGTTGATCATGGGACGTACCCGTACGTTACGTCTTCCAATACTGTAGCTGGACAGGTGGCAGCAGGTGCTGGAATCGGCCCAAATGCTGTCGGGCGAGTGCTCGGTATTGCGAAGGCATATTGCACCAGAGTCGGCGCCGGGCCATTTCCAACCGAACTACATGACGAAACAGGAAGGACGCTAGGCGAACGCGGCCGTGAATTCGGTACTGTGACCGGGCGGCCACGGCGCTGTGGCTGGTTCGATGCTGCGCTTGTGCGGCAAGCCGTGAAAGTGGGTGGTATCGAGGGTCTCGCTCTAACAAAGCTGGATGTACTCGATGGTGTCGCCAATCTGAAGATCGGTGTGGGTTACGACATTGACGGTTCAACTTATAGGCACCTGCCGCCAGGCACCGAGATGCAGGCGAATGCAAGGCCGATTTATGAAACAATCGAAGGCTGGGCCGGCTCGACCCGAGGTGCTCGCTCCTATGCTGAGCTGCCCGCACAGGCAATCAAATATATCCGCCGCATTGAAGAACTGGTCGAATGCCCAGTCACTTTACTCTCCACCAGCCCGGAGCGCGATGACACGATTCTGATGCAGGACCCCTTCGCAGATTGACGCTGATGGGGCCATCATCCACATTCATGCGCCCGCCTTTGCCTCCCGGCGTCGACTATAAAGAATGAATTCTGTATAGCCGTTGGGTTGTGTACGACCTTCGAAGACCAAGTCGCACGCGGCCTTGAAGGCGACCCCGTCATAATCGGGAGCCATCGGTTTGTAATGTCGGTCCATTTCGTTTTGGCGATCGACGATAATCGCCATGCGCTTGAGCGTTCCCATGACCTGCTCCGCCGTAACCAGGCCGTGCAGAAGCCAATTGGCAATATGCTGGGCGGAAATCCGTAGAGTCGCACGATCCTCCATCAGCGCAACGTTGTGCGTGTCTGGTACTTTTGAGCAACCGATACCGCGATCAACCCAACGAACGACATAGCCGAGAATGCTCTGGGCATTAGTTTCCAGTTCCCGTTCGATATCGTCGGCAGTCCAATTTCGCGGGTCGGCGACCGGAATCGCAAGTAGATCGTTTAAAGGCGAAACAGGGCGCGACCTCAGTTCCTGCTGGCGAGCGACAACATCGACGGCATGATAATGTAGCGCATGTAAAGTAGCAGCCGTAGGTGAAGGCACCCACGCCGTGCTGGCGCCAGCGCGCGGATGCGCGATTTTTTGTTCCAACATCTCGGCCATGGCATCAGGTGCAGCCCACATGCCCTTGCCGATCTGCCCACGGCCCGGCAAGCCGCAGGCAATGCCGATCCCAACGCTGCGATCCTCGTAGCTATTCATCCAAAGAGCGGATCTCATATCACTCTTGGGGATCATCGGGCCTGCTTCCATAGACGTATGGATTTCGTCACCAGTCCGATCCAGAAAACCCGTATTTATGAAGAATACCCGATTCTCGGCCGCCGCAATGCAGGCAGCGAGGTTAACCGACGTTCGGCGTTCCTCATCCATGATTCCCATCTTCAGGGTATATCGATCCATCCCAAGCAAATCTTCAGTAGCGGAGAACAGTGCGTCAGCATGAGAAACTTCCTCAGCACCATGTAGCTTAGGCTTGACGACGTAAACGGACCCGGCCCGGGAATTGCGCAATCCACTCGTACGACGAAGATCGTGCAGCGCACAAACCGAGCCGACAACGAGATCAACTATAGTCTCCGGTACTGCGTTACCGTTAACATCAAGGACAATATTCGTATCGAGATGCGACCCAACATTACGGATCAGCATCAGCGCACGTCCATGAAGTACAAGCTCACCGCCGTCAACGGTATTGTAACGCCTATCTTCCGCCAAGCGGCGGACAAACTTCTGGCTATTTTTTTCAACAGTCTCCGTTAGAGTTCCCTTCATCAAGCCTAGCCAGTTTCGGAAGAGTAGCACTTTATCCTCAACGTCTACCGCGGCAACACTATCTTCCCCATCGATAATCGTAGTAATTGCCGCTTCAATTATTAGATCTGCGATGCCTGCGTTATCAATTCGACCCATCGGACTCAAAGCGTCAATTCCAATTTCAACGTGCAAGTTATTATTCCGCAAAAGCACGGCGACAGGGTACTCCGGGCTTCCTCGCAGCGCAACGAACTGCGATCCATCCTTCAAACTGACGGTCCGGTTTAAAATTTTGACAGCCAAGTGACCGTTCTGTACCTGATAACCACGCGATTCTGTATGGCTTCCGGTTGCCAGAGGAAAATTCTCGTCGAGAAAGGATCTGCCACGAGCAATCACTACACGACCTCGTCGCGCATTGAAGCCAGCGCTTCTCTCCAACCCACCGGTTTCAGGAATAACATTACTTCCATAGAGCGCATTGTAGAGGCTGCCCCAGCGCGCATTCACTGCATTCAGTGCATAGCGTGCATTGGTTCCCGGCACCACGAGCTGTGGTCCTGCAACATTAGCAATTTCCTCGTCGACGTTGGATGTCGCAACTGTAACCTTCCCTGGACCTTGTTTGACGTAGCCAATATCGTACAGGAATTTGTGATATTGGGTTGTGTTAATTTGTGCGCTTCGCCACTGTCGATGCCAGTCGTCAATTGACTGCTGCAGGCGTACACGTTCTGCTAAGAGTGCCGCATTTTCCGGTCCATAGCGCGTGATCAGGGCGGAGAAGCCAAGCCAGAACGATGCAGGCTGAACGCCGGTGCCAGGCATGGCCTCGTTGGTAATAAAATTATACAGTAATGAATGAACCCAAAGACCGCCGGTCGACACATAATTGGCTGAAAGTGACATATGAATCTCCTTTATGATGCCCACGCTAGTGGATAGCACCTGACGGAAGAGTCCGTTCGGGGATTCCCGCGCCGATCTGGTCGTGCGATTCTGCGCGATGCGCGCAGGTATCACCATCGCCGTCAGTCCGACCGACCGCGGTCGTGTTGGACGCGGTGGTCGTGGATCGGAACAGCCCGCAGAAGCATGTGTGGCGGGCGCGGATCGTGCTGCTCTCGGCCGACGGGCACGGCACGAGCGAGATCATGCGGCTGACCGGTAAGGCCAAGACCTGTGTCTGGCGCTGGCAGGAGCGCTTCATGACGGCGGGGGGTGGACGGCCTGCTGCGTGCGCGACACAAGACCCGCCCCTCGCGCATCCCGCCGCTGGGGGCACGGGTGGCAGACCGCGTGATCGCGCTGACGCTGACCGACCCGCCGGGCGAGACCACGCACTGGACTAGTGCGGCAATGGCAGCGGCCGCCGGGATCAGCGTCAGCTCGGTGCAACGCATCTGGCGCGGCCACGGCCTGCAACCGCATCGGATGCGGCAGTTCAAGCTGTCGAACGATCCTCTGTTCGCTACCAAGGTCCGCGATAGCGTCGGTCTCTATGTCGATCCGCCCGTGCACGCCGTCGTGCTGTCGGTGGATGAGAAGAGCCAGATCCAGGCGCTCGACCGCACCCAGCCGGGCCTGCCGCTGAAGAAAGGCCGCTGCGGCACCATGACGCACGACTACAAGAGGAAACGGCACCACCACCCTGTTCGCCCCGCCCTGAACGTGCTGGAGGG
>JAJZCS010000092.1 GCA_021829055.1 Pseudomonadota bacterium | reverse complement strand
GAGTGGTCGCCGTAAGCCGCAAAGAGGGTAAAAGCTGGCTTGGGGTGTCGGCATCGGTGCGCGAGCAGGCGGTGATGTCGACCAAATTCAGTTCCAACATCGTGGATCAGAACGAGCAGCACGCCGACTGACTGCTCGCCCCACCCGATCAATGTGGTTTTGATACCAAGCCAAGTCACTGAGGTAACCCGCTTCGCTACCAACCAGTTGATTATCCCTTATCATGGTCATCAATCACCCGTACCGAAGCAGCGATATCGCCAATCGACCGGAACAGTACCAGCCCATCGTCTTTTGATGGCAAAAAGCCCCGGCGTCGCCAGAACGCGGCTGCCTCTTCATCAACGGCATTGACGATAAGCGCCCGCCCGCCGATCAGCGCGGCGCCGTTCACGCTGCGGGCCAGGGCATGGTTGAACAATCCCAGGCCAATCCCTTGCCCGCCCCAAGCGCGATCCGTTGCCAGCTGCCCGAGCAGAATACACGGCACCGGGTTCGGCGGCTGGCCCGTGCGGATTGAGCGCGGCAGAGTGGCGGGCACAATGGCGGTGGGCGCCAGGCCGTAATAGCCAACCACCCGGCCCTCCACATGGACGACCATGACCACCGTGAACCCCTTCTGCTGATTGGCCAGCGCCCGGGTCTTCAGCCAATAGTCAAGCGAAGACTTGCCGCAGGAAAATTGGGATACATCGTGACCGGCATTCAGGAGCTCCGGCGCGGAGAGCGGCGGCTCCGCCATCAGCGCTTCGCCGTTCTCTTCTCCCACGGCGCCTTGCGACGAAGGGATGCCACCATTTCCGGCACCGGAGCGGCGGGCGCGGAAACGGCTTGAATAAAGGCCTCAAACCCCTCTGTGCTCATACGCACCAGCGTGCTTTCCATGAGGACTTCCTCGGCGGCCCGCACCGCAGCCTCACGCACAAAATCCGTCCGCGAGCGCCCGCGCAAATCGGCGGCGCGGTCGATAATGGCGATGTCACCTTCCGGCAGCCGCATCGAGAGCGGGTGGTCCTTGCGCTTGGCTGAGGCGCTCATGGCTGTGGTTTTTGTCATGGGATGCATATAGATCATGGTAGCGCATTATACAATACAATCTGATTGCTTCCCCTGTCGGCTATGCTGCCTCGTTTGCGTCCGCTGCTCCATATGATCCAGCAAACCTTAGCCTCGTTGACCAACCCGGTGCCAGAATTCCGCCTCGGCGTGGCGATTGACCAACGGGCGGCGGGCCACCCTGGCCAAAAGTTCCGCCACATCCGCGCCGATACGGGCAACACGCGCCAACGGCCCCGCCATGACGGCGCAATTGCGCCGCCAAACTGGGTAGCTTCTCATCGAACGCCCGTACATATCCGGCGGCTCGTCAACCCCTCAGCCAGCATCAGCGGGTGATCCCGGACATCTCCGCGCGCTTCCGCTGCCCGGTGACCCCTCTGCATCGCCTGAACCGCGCCACGCCGCAGGCCAACGGCACGATCGATCAATGCCAGCGCCTCTTCCTTCTCAGGCTGCTGCGCAAAATTGCGGATGATGTTGTTCAACAGATCACCGCGCCCAATCTCCCGCCGGTCGCCCAGCGGCCGCCGGGCTATCACGTCAATCCGCTCCGCCCCCTCCGATGTCACGGTAAAACTCTGCTCCCGATGCCGGCTGCCCGATGTATAGACCCCAAACGCCGAGGCCAGTTTCGTGCCGCCCGGCATCGCATGAATATGCTCTGTCACCCTGATGCCCTGTGCGGTATTGGTGGTCAGCGCATCACCATAGGCCAGATGAACTCTGCCGCTGGCCTCATCGCGCAGCGTCTCCCAGGCAACCGCCCCTTCCCTGCCGGCATTGTTCTTCAAAGTCAGCCCCGCGGCGTCGATAGCGATAATTTCCAGCACAGACCCGTTGCGACCAATATTCCCGACCGTGCCAGTCTCCGTGAATTTGGCGTTTGTCCTCCGGAACAGCCCCCACGGCAAGCGCCAACTCGTATTCCCGCTCTCCCGCCCCATCCGGGGCTTTAACCGTGATCTGATTCGCCCCAATGTCTCCCATGGTCCGGCGCTGCTGGCGGATGGCCAGGCTGATGTCATGGGCTTGCGCGTTACTCGGCGCGCTCACCGAAATGCTGAAGTCCGACCGATCCCGGTGAGGCCGAGGTCGAGACCATCGGCGCCCATCAATGGGTCTCGTCTCGCCTATCTCATCCTCGACCTGCGCACCACGACCGAAGATGTGGTGCAGGGCGCGTAGCTACGCTGGCATGCCGCGGGTCCTGCTAAGATCAGGGGTCCGCCGCGCGAATATCTGGGGGCAGGCGCTACACCACTATGCGCTGGTCGCCTGAGACCTACCTGCCGGCACGAGGAGGGGTCTCGCCGGCTAACCGCTGCCCGTGGGTGGCTGCGGCATTTGACGATGCCCTAGTGGGCGACGTCTCGCATGATGTTTCGGTGGCACTAATGCCGGAGCGGTCCTGACAAATGTGCCGCAGCACTCAATCCCATCCACCGTGCCGACCAAATCGTGCAATTCGTTGCCGACATCTTACGCAAGAACTCTCTAGCTCCTCGGCTGGCGCGCGACGGTCATCGTTAATGAGTGCCGGTATTCGTTATCCGCGAGCCCGATGGGTTCGTCAAAACGACGGCCATCGCAATCACCGCAGCTCTGTCACGGCGAGCTATCTGATACGCTATCTCCGGAAAAGCTTCAGCTCGTGCCGCTCTGAACAATCCCTCATGCACGGGACATGACCTCCACGAAAACGGTACCATAAACGCTCATGTTCGGCTCACCGGTATTGCTAAGCGTCTGCACTAGCATCTTAAGTCACGACGAATGGCCATGTGCGCACCTTTGACACCGTCCACCACTTGAGTGACGCGGAGGTCGCCAGCAACGCTACAAAGTGAATACGCTTCCAGACGACTCAGATGCCAATTTCGCTGGAGGACATCAATCATCTCCAGTACCGCGCCCCGAACGGCTTCATCGAGATCCTCGTTGAATCCGTGTGTCACCCATGCCTTGGGCGTCTCCAGGATGGGGGATTTAAGGTGCCTGCCCTTGTGCAGCACAAGTTGAATGGTGGCGTTGATGTGGCCTTCGATCGCAGTGCCATTCACTTCCCCGTCACCCTGCGAGAAATGTGTGTCCCCAGCCCAGAATAGCGCGCCCTTCTGATGCACGGGGTAAAACATGCTTGTGCCGGCAACGAACTCACGATTATCAACGTTTCCACCATGGTTCCCAGGGGGAATAGTGCTAATTTTTCCTTCACCGGCAGGACAGACCCCTGCCGTTCCAAAATGTAGCCGCAATGGTACCCTGATCCCCTCGAGTGCCGGTTTGCGATCCGACGCCTTTACCGTCGTGATACGTCCTGGAACACGTCTTATAGGGCTGTCATAAGCATATTGGAAAACCGCCCGCGCCACACCAGAATTAACATCTGCCTCGTAAACGAAAACGTGCTCCTTTCCTCCAAATTCCTTATCTAGGAGTCCCCATCTCCCTACAAAGTTAAGCCCGTAGTTCAGGCGAGGGCGCATGTGGAGCACCCGGCATTCCAAAGCATCTCCTGGTTCTGCATTGGTGACGTAAATCGGCCCGGTGACGATATGCGCGCCCGGACCGCGTGTTTCTTCCGGAACTGCCTCGTAGATCTTCCTGACCTCTTCATCCATAAGAAAATCGACAGCATCGCCCGCGTGATGAGTTAGACATTCAATCTCAATATAGTCTCCTGATTGTACCGTTAAAACGGGCTTCGTACTGCTGTCGAATGCGCCCCATTGGATAGTTTCCACCGTAGCCTGTAGTTGGTGCAGTTCATGTCCGCACCCGTTCACATTGCTTCTAGACATCCCGTTCCTTCTATTGCGCCTAAAGACACGACTTACGTTTGCCCGTAAGCCACCCCACCCTGCAGCCGATATCGGTAACGATTATGTCGCCAACAGAAGCGAATGATTACTCACCATCGAGGAGACTCCATCACTATTGCCCGACTCCGCTTGCTTTTTTGAATTCGGTAATTCCTTTGTCGCTTCTAATAAAACTGTAGACTATGCCGGTGACTATGAAGGATACGAAATAGCTGATGTCAGCTCCGCCGAGCATTCGAGCCAGGGGCCCCTCATAGATTCCACCAGCCATAAAAGGCGACGATACCACGATTCCAGCAAAAAAGGCGCCCAGCCCATCCCATTTGACGCCACCAAAAAGACCATTTTTGTCATAAAACGCTTTAGGTTCTATGTGAGAAGTCCGCGATTCAAAGAAAAAGTCGATAAGACGAATTGCCAGCCAAGGCAGCATAAAGTACGACATAATTGTTAGGAAATCGCCAAAATGGCTTACAAAATTGGTGCGCCCCAAAAATACTGCCAGAACGCAGGCAATTGATCCCGCTATGACAACGGTCCATGATCGCTTTAACGGGAAATCCCATGTCAAGCTTGACATTGAGCAACTGTACAAATTAACAGAATTGTGCGTTAATGATGTTATGGTAAGTGAAATGAGTACGATCACAAGCAATATGTCAGGAAGAACCTGATCGAGCCCTACAAGTACCCCCTGAGGTTTAAGGGAAGCGAGAAGGGCCCCGAGAATCATCATCCAATTTGAACCGATGAATAGCCCCCAAAATGCATATCCGAAGGTGGTGCCAAATTTCGTAGATGAAGGAAGATATCTGGAATAATCAGACGCATAAAGCATCCAACTAACTGTAAACGAGAAAATGAGTGTGAATTCCCAGAGCCATGCAAGCCAATATTGTTTTCCGTTTACTTTCGATATCGCCGCTGTCCCGACACCTTGACGCAGGGTAAAAAACGTAACGACCAAAAGAAGAACAACGCCAATGATCGTTACCCAGCGGCCTGTAAGATGTAGAAGATTGTACCCGTAAACAGCCAACAAAATACTGGCAATTCCGACGAGCACTGCAAGCGGAACAAAGGGAAAGCCGGAGAGGTTGGCCATAGCCTTAGCGCCGACAATGGTACCGACGGTCGAATAACCGACAAACAATATAGAGGCAAAGACAGCCGGGACAAAATTCCCAAAATAACCGAACGAAGATCGGCTCATAACCATTTGAGGCATACCTCGCTTGGGCCCCATCGCAGCGCAAACGCCAGCAGCCAGAGAACCGAGAAGGTTTGCCAAGAGGATCGCGGTGATGCTACCGGTTAAGCCAAGGCCCCTAGAAATAGCTGCGCCACCCAAGAAGATTGGCGCCAGATAAATGACGGGGGAAAAGCGTATTGTAAATTGATTGCTGGGATGCCCATGGCGTCGCTCCTCACTAACGTAATCGATCCCTCCGGCTTCAACTATTAAAGGTTCTTCTTCGTTTTCATACACGTTATCCATGGCGAATCATCCTTTCTTTGAGAGCAATTTGATATACTCGTCCTTTCGGACGATCAGCCGTGGTATGCGATAAGGTCGACCTCAACGCGGGCGCCACCTGCGAGGCCAGTGACCCCGATGCAGGTGCGTGCAGGAAGATGTTGGTTCATGTACTTTGAGTAGACTTGATTAAAGACGTCGTAATCACGCATGTCGATGAGAAACGCGCGAACACTGACCACGTGCGACGCGTTCATGCCTGCGTGGTGCAAGACGGTGAGCAGGTTTTCCATGACACGGCGGGACTGGGTCTCAATGTCGTTTGCTACGTAGGTGCCGGTTTCGGGGTCAATGGGCATCTGCCCTGTGACGAAAAGAAAACCTCCGGCGCGACATGCGTGAGAATACGGAGCTTTCCAGAAAGAGCCTGGGACATTTATCCGGTCTATCATGCGTTTCCCTTTTTGTTATGGCGGATCGCCAACCACGAATGACTGGCCCCGGAGATCTAAAGCCACCACGAAAACAAAAAGACGGGCCACGGAGCTCCACGGCCTCTATCTTGATTTCCCGCTTATAGATATGTCACTGACATGGCAGTTGGCACCTTTACGCGGTCTGCGCGGAAAACTCAAGTTCTTTAATTGCGATCCTTGAGGCGGCTGTATTTTATATTTTTCAATACGTTATAGTTCTTTCGGTCGCTCTACGCGTCGGCGTGGCAGGACCATTCGGAAGTTCCATTGACTGAATCATGTGCACCGCCGCATCGGAAAGGCACAGCATGACGTATAGTTCGGGGTATGTGAGCCACAAGCTGTTAATGGTGCTCAGGCGGATGCCGGAGGGGGGATGTGTGCAGAACGGTAGCCTTCCGAATGTTGATGCGGAGCTTGTGGCGCTCAAGCGGTTAGTAATTGACGCGGGATGGCACGGGGTAATCGCGTCTCCCCGCCCCTCTTGCAACTGCAAGAGAAAATGGACCCAACACCCTCGGTGCCATTGTCATGCGCTAATAATAGACCGGGGGCGGCAACCAGCAGGAATGCGGCCGATTGGTGGCGATACATACACGGGCTTAGTGTGCTGACAAGACGACTTAGACCTAAAGCCTGTGGTTGCCGGCAAAGCCCAGCTGTGCGATCCTTTCCTCGCAATGCAAACCGTACCTGGGATCTGACGATCACATTCTTCAGCCAATCCGAGCGCGCTTCAATGATGCTTATGGACACCCCTCATTCTGAAGACGAAACCCAATCCCAAGTGGCCTATCGCTTGATCGAGTCGATGATCGTAACGAACGAGTTAGCGCCTGGAAGCAAGATCTCTGAAATATCGCTGAGCAAAAAACTTGGTATTGGCCGTACACCCATACGCGAAGCGCTTAAGCGCCTTTCTTTTGAAGGGGCAATAAAAATAGTTTCAAGATCGGGCGCTTTTGTATCCGACATTGATCTACTTGAGCAGCTCGCAATGATCGAGGTTCGAAAGGGGATCGAAAACGTCTTGGCGGGGCGAGCCGCAAGATTCGCTGGCGAAAAAGAGAGAAATCGCTTTCTTGAGCTTGCTCGGTGGTTCGATAACGTTGCGGAAAGTGCCGACGGACATGCGTTTGTTGATGCGGATCGCGAGTTTAATGCTCTCGTTGTGGCTACTGCTCGAAATAAATATGCGGCGCAGGCTATTGCTCCCATTGAGGCACAAACCCGGCGTTTTTGGTATTTACACTTTAAGCACTTTGGTGACTTAGCGCGCGTCTGCCAGCTTCACGCGCAACTCGCACGCCGAATAGCGGACAACGACGAGGCAGCCGCGCGCTTGTGTTCTGACAAGATCGTGGATTACGCTGAGGAGTACACACGCAAGACGCTAAAATTCTTTGACACAGAATAATTTTACGCGACCTGGCGTAGCCCGGTAAGCCGGGACTTGCCCTTCCCCCGTTCTGCAAGCGGGCGAGCATGAGCACCACTTGATGTGGGTTTCGCATAATTTGATTTTATTTTTAGACCTCGATTTCGACGGCCGTGCCCCCCGATCCGGAGCGGGACTTGCGGTGGTTGTGCTGTTCGTGGCTAACGAAGGCCAAGCCTAAGTGTCCGTCCTGGAACTTCTCGAGTCATTAGAGCGTTTTCCCATCTGAATGAATCGGAAGGGATTTCCAAAACGGCTTTGATCTGATTCAAGATGTGTGCTGGCGAAGGAGGCCGGCATGCATGGCGAGAGCGATTTCCCTTGATCTTCGGCGGCGTGTCTGT
>JAJZCS010000091.1 GCA_021829055.1 Pseudomonadota bacterium | reverse complement strand
CCATCCGCTCCCAGCTTGCGTCGCTCAGCACCAATCGGTCCAACACACCCAAGGCTTCCTCCCAAAAAAGAAGCCTTGAATCTGATTCGCCGCCTTATGGGAATCCCTTAGAGTCCACAGAACCTAGGCCAAGACAAACATGGGCGCGCTCACGGGCGCTGTCAGCGCTGGCAAAAGCTGCACGCCAAGGTGCCGCACGGACATTGGAAAACTCTGACCTTCATCGCCGCCTTGCGGGCCCACAAGGTCACCGCCCCCTGCGTGCTTGATGGCCCCATCAACAGCCGCAGAGAGAATCGTCGAAGCCGCCTGGAAGCGCATCGGGTCACTGCTCGATCACTTCCACCCAACAGAATGCGCAAACTACATCAGGCATGCAGGATATGGGTAAATCTAATCACAGAAGACTCTACGAGTCACTTGACGACTTTGTCGGTATTCCGTATTGGTTATGCACTTCTATTTTACGGTATCTCTTGACTGATTTTGCGTGAATGTCCGAGATTTGCCGGATTTTGTAACGCCAAACCGATGCGATCGGGAGTTCTGGGGAGAGCAACAAATGGCGGCTTCTGTTTGGCACGCGGAATCCGTAACCGGTTTCGATCTGTACCGTACAGCTGGTACTCACCAGAGCAACGAAATCTCTGGAGGCGGACTGTTCTCCGTTAGTCAGATCGCCAACCAACTCGGTATAACCGCGCGGACAATTCGTTTCTATGAGGACAAGGGCCTGATCGCGCCGTGCCGTGCCGGCACAACACGCGTCTACACCGTGCGTGACCGCGCTAGGCTGATGCTTATTCTAAGGGGTAAGCGGCTCGGATTTTCACTTCGCGAAATCAAAGAGTACCTTGATCTTTACGACATTGATCTGCACCATGTCGTTCAGGTCCGCAAGCTCCTCACCGCCGTGCGCAAGCGCATTACCAAACTGCAAGAACAGCAAGTTGCATTGGAACAAAGTCTTGAAGAACTTGTGAAAATCGAACGCCAAGCTGAGGAGCGTCTCATGCAGGAACCCCCGAACAAGCCGGAAGCGTGACGTTCCTGGAAACAAGTCACTTAAAAATTACTGCCCTCTGCGTCCAGATTGTCCGTATCCTGAACGGTGAGAATAGGAGTGAGCCCGCCAATGACCAACGTCGTGATCGCCGGCTTTGTTCGTTCACCGTTCACACCGGCAAGCAAGGGGAGCCTTGCCCGCGTCCGGCCTGATGAAATGGCTGCTGACGTTGTGCGTGCACTGATAGAGCGCACCCAAATTAATCCAGAGGACATTGAAGATATCATCGCCGGATGCGCGTTCCCCGAAGCAGAGCAGGGGTTAAACGTCGGCCGCCTAATCGGCCTTCTGGCCGATCTACCGATTGCTGTCGCTGGCGCCACGGTAAATCGCTTCTGTGGGTCATCAATGTATTCGATACATATGGCCGCTGGAGCAATCAAGATGGGAGCCGGCGAGGCTTTCGTTGCGGTCGGTGTTGAAAGCATGTCTCGCGTGCCGATGGGTGGGTACAATCCGCTGCCATCTCCGCGGCTCTACGCAAAAAACGAAGCCGCCTACATAAGCATGGGAGAAACCGCGGAGAACGTCGCCAAACGTTGGCGAATTACACGTTCGGCGCAAGAAGAATTCGCCGTCGGGAGCCATCGCAAAGCCGCTACCGCTCAACGTCAAGGCAAACTGACTAACGAAATCGTACCCATCAACACTAGCGCCGGCATCTGCTCTCTTGATGAGTGCATCCGTTCTGACACCACACCGGAAATTTTGGCGGGACTGAACCCGGCGTTCAACGCCGCTGGCGTCGTTACTGCCGGCACATCCTCTCCTCTAACGGATGGTACAGCTGCTGTGCTCGTTTGCTCGGAAAATTACGCAATGAGGCACGGGCTCGCGGTATCAGCGAGGATCGTGTCCATCGCGGTTGCTGGTTGTGCGCCCGAGATCATGGGTATTGGGCCGGTAGTTGCGGCACGGAAGGCGCTTGCTCGTGCAAGATTGAAGGCGCAGAACATGGACATTATAGAATTGAATGAGGCATTTTCCTCGCAAGTACTAGCTTCGATCCAAGACCTCAATCTCGATGTCACCCGCATCAATCTGGATGGGGGCGCAATTGCGCTCGGTCACCCGCTCGGTGCATCCGGCGCACGAATCACCGGTAAGGCGGCGCAGTTACTCGAGCGTGAAGGCGGAAAATACGCGCTTGCGACGCAATGCATCGGCGGTGGTCAAGGCATCGCAACGGTCTTAGAGGCCGTCTGATCATGGACGAGAAAATTCAATCTGTTGCTATCATCGGCGCAGGGGTTATGGGTGCATCCATTGCCGGCCACATCGCCAGTGCTGGTTTCCCTGTTCTCCTGCTCGATCTCGTCAAGCCAGACACGCCTGATCGCAACGCAGTGGCAAGAACGGCCATTGATCGCCTCAAAACCGCACAACCGTCACCATTGATGTCACAAC
The DNA here is from genome assembly GCA_021829055.1 of Pseudomonadota bacterium. GTDB lineage: Bacteria > Pseudomonadota > Alphaproteobacteria > Acetobacterales > Acetobacteraceae > Acidiphilium. Next base: position 5,146 of record JAJZCS010000091.1, on the reverse strand, counting down.
GGGCGGCACGCTTAATCACTCCAGGGAATATCGAAGATGATCTATGGAAGTTGGCCGAATACGACTGGATTCTCGAAGCCGTAACGGAGAAAATCCACGTCAAGAAGCCTCTTTATGATCGTATTGCCGAAGTCCGCAAACCCGGCTCTATAGTCTCATCTAACACTTCAACAATTCCTCTATCCAATTTGTTGCTGGATGTTCCTTCGACGTTAAAACCAGATTTTCTAATTACCCATTTCTTTAATCCACCGCGCTACATGCGTCTACTTGAACTCGTCGTTAGCTCCCACACTCGCCTTGAGTCTGCCTCTCGCGTTAGCGATTTCTGCGATGTAGCGCTTGGGAAGACCGTAATACGCTGCAAGGATACGCCTGGTTTTGTCGCAAACAGGATCGGTGCGTATTGGCTCCAGACGGCAGCGGCTTTTGCGCTACACTATGGTCTCAGGGTCGAAGAAGCTGATAAAATTATGGGGAGGCCCTTTGGTTTCCCGTCGACCGGCATATTCGGACTGATGGATCTGGTGGGTCTTGATATAACTACACAAGTGAACGAATCACTCGCACGACTATTGCCGGCGGGTGATGCATTTCATGAGGCAAATCGTGATCTGCCGACAATTCGAAATCTGATCGCCGGGGGATATCTAGGCAAGAAAGGAGCAGGCGGCTTTTATCGGACAAGAGAGATTGGCTCGGGGCTGCTGACAGAAACACTGTGCCTGACGGCAGCTAGCGCTGGAGACCTCGAATGGCGACCAATCAGGGCTCCACAATATCTCAAAATATTGGAGTCGGGACAGGATATCAAAGATCTGCTGGATGCTGAGAGTGTCTACGGCCAATATGCATGGGCGGTTCTTGGTCGACTTTTCGCCTACTCGGCCTCTCTCGTCGGAGAAATCTCTTCCGACATCGCAACTGTCGACGAAGCGATGCGCTTCGGATACGCATGGGCCTATGGGCCGTTCGAACTTATAGACCGTCTTGGCGGCACCTACGTACGGAAGCGGCTCGCCGATCTTACTCTCCCTGTGCCGAAGATTTTGGCCGACGTTGGAGAAGGAAAATTCTATAAAGAAGACAAAGGAACTCTTCTATACTTTGGCCTTGATAGGGCATACCAGCCAGTAATTCGCCCACCTGGAGTGTTACTGCTGCAAGACATTAAACGCGGCAAGAGCCCCTTGATAACAAACGAGTCTGCGTCAGTTTGGGATGTCGGCGACGGCGTTCTATGCTTCGAGTTGCACTCGCCGATGAACGCTCTAGACGAAGATGTGCTCGATCTTTTGGAACAAGCCATTGGATTGGCGAGCAAAGGCCATGTCGCAATGGTGATCTACTCTGAAGATCTCCGTGCCTCTCCCGGTCATGAGAACTTTTCGGTTGGCGCCAATCTCGGCCTGGCCATGTTTGCCGCCAACATTCGCATGTGGCCCAAGATCGAACAATTGCTGGCAAAAGGCCAGCGGATCTATCAATTGGTTCGCACTGCACCATTTCCAGTGATTGGCGCGCCCGCCGGCCGCGCACTTGGTGGTGGTTGCGAGATGCTCCTTCACTGCTCTGCCGTACAAGCTCATGCCGAGTGTTATATCGGCCTCGTAGAAGCCAGCGTTGGTCTAGTTCCCGCTTGGGGGGGATGCGCTGAACTGCTCACACGCTGGCGGTCAGACAACAAAGTGCCACACGGTCCAATGCCAGCGACCATAAGAGCCTTCCAAATAATCTCCACGGCTAAGGTCTCAAGATCCGCAGAAGAAGCAAGGGATCAAAAATTTCTGCAAGAGCGTGACGGAATTACCATGAATCGTCATCGCGTCTTGGGTGATGCGAAAGCTCACGCACTGAGACTGGCACCAAACTACGAACCACCGTCCTCTTCACAACCTCTGCAACTGCCCGGGAGGTCCGGATGGATCAGTCTAACCATGGCAGTCGAAGACTTTCGAAAGAAGGGCATCGCGACCGCACATGATGTGGCCATACTTAATCACCTTGCTTGGATATTGACCGGTGGCGACGCAGATCTAATTGAACCGGTGGCTCAAAGTGCGATTCTTGATCTCGAGCATCAGGCTTTTATGAAACTGATTCGCCTAAAGAAGACCCAGTTACGAATTAAGCATGTACTTGATACGGGTAAGCCTCTGCGCAACTGATCTTGGATCGGGGAATACCAGCAGATACCAGGAAAGGTCCTTTCATGCCGACCTACAAGGCTCCACTTGAGGATATGCGCTTCGTTCTTCATGAACTCTTTGACAGCGCTTCCTGTACTGCATTGCCGGGCAACGCTGATTTCTCGCGCGACCTAATTGATTCAATTCTTGACCATGCGTCACGACTGACCGAAGATGTTTTGTTTCCCTTAAATCAGCAGGGCGATCTTGAAGGTTGTGTCCTAGAAAACGGTCGCGTTCGTACGCCTTCAGGCTTCAAGGATGCTTACAAGATTTTTTGTGACGGAGGCTGGACAGGAATGTCGGCATCCCCAGACTGGGGGGGGCAAGTAGTACCCATTCCCGTTGCAATGATGGTCGACGAGATGTTGTGCTCGTCCAATGTTGCCTTCGCCCTCTATCCGGGACTGTCCCGCGGTGCGTATGTCGCGCTGTCGCATGTCGGTAGTGAGGATCTGAAAGAGATCTATCTCCCAAATCTCGTATCAGGAAAATGGTCGGCCACGATGTGCCTTACTGAAGCACATTGTGGCACGGATCTCGGGATGCTCCGAACACGTGCCGTTCCGAAGAAGGATGGTTCCTATGGGGTCAGCGGCGATAAAATTTTTATCAGCGCCGGTGAACATGATCTTACAGAAAACATTATTCATCTCGTTCTGGCTCGCCTACCAGATGCACCCGTGGGGGTAAGAGGCATTTCAATGTTCCTCGTGCCGAAGTTTCTGCCCAAAAAAGATGGAACACTCGGAGAGCGCAACGGTGTCCAGTGCACTGCGCTTGAGCATAAGATGGGAATCCACGGGTCAGCCACCTGTACGATGAATTTTGATAACGCAACGGGTTGGCTGCTCGGAGAACCCAACAAAGGACTCGCGGGAATGTTCACAATGATGAACGTCGAACGGGTTGCTGTTGGTATGCAAGGGCTTGGCATTGCAGAGGTTGCATACCAAAACGCGGTGCTATACGCACGCGAACGGCTTCAAGGCCGTTCTCTTAGAGGCCCAAAAGCGCCGGCCAAACCAGCTGATCCGATCATTGTGCATCCGGACGTTCGACGGATGCTGCTAACCATGCGCGCATATATTGAAGGTTGCCGCGCTGTGGCCTGCTGGGTAGGCAAGGAACTGGAAGTACTTCAGAAATCTGACGACACCGATGCTAAACTCGCAGCCGAGGATTTCTCCGCTCTAATGACACCGGTAGTGAAAGCACTATTCACCGACATTGGCTTTGAAATCGCATCGTTAGCTGTACAGGTTTACGGGGGGCATGGTTATATCCGTGACCATGGTGTTGAACAGTTTTTACGTGATGTCCGCATTTCGATGCTTTATGAGGGGACTAACGGCGTTCAGGCGCTTGACCTAGTCACCCGTAAACTACCACATGACCGTGGTCGCCTGCTCAGCCGTTTCTTTGGTCCTGTCGTGGAATTCATCGAGCAACAAAGTCAAAATCGAGTGCTTGAGCCATTTCTGCCGCATTTGCGACATGCAGTTGAACATCTTCAATTCGCAACAAGCTTCATCGCCGAAAATGCGCCGTCGAATCATGATGAAGCTGGCGCTGCTTCGGCCGAGTATCTCCGATTGTTTGGTTTGGTTGCGCTCGCATTTGTTTGGACACGGATGGTCTCCGTCTCTGCCCCGAGAATAGGAGAACCAGGGCACCTTGGTCAATTTTATCGTGCAAAAGTGAGAACGGCCCAATTTTTCATGGACCGGCTGCTACCACAAACAGGAGCGCTCCTTGCAGCAATCCAATCGGGCTCGAATATCATGATGGAATTTGAAGATGCGGCCTTCTAATACCAGACGCCGAATTTTCTGACTCGTGGGGGATTCCCCCGACGCGGTGAGCTGTGATTCGCTGTTTCCTGTTGATTTGATCGATGGGAAGCAGTGATGGCTGTGGCGGTTGTGGTTGCCAATAGGGACTACACGGCGGCGGATTTGCGTCGGATGATGTCGAAGGAGCGTGACGGCCAAGTTGTGCGCCGTCTATCGGCGCTGGCGCTGATCCTTGAGGGTCATTCACGGACTGTGGCGGCAGAACAGAGCGGGATGGACCGCCAGACCTTGCGCGACTGGGTGCATCGCTACAACGCGGGCGGCGTTGCGGCCCTGGTTTCCGGGAAAAGTACGGGCCGGTCGCCGAAGTTGGACGCAGCCCAGATGGCGCAGCTTTATGATCTGGTGGTCAAAGGCCCCGATCTTGAGATTGATGGGGTCGTGCGCTGGCGGTGTGTTGATTTGCGGGCGCAAATCGCGCGCCGATTTTCGGTTGATGTGCCTGAGCGCACGGTTGCCAAATGGCTGCGCCGGCTGCGTCTGACCCGGCGGCAACCGCGCCCGTTTCATCCCAAGCAGGACCTGGCGGCACAGGAGACATTTAAAAAAACTTTTGCAGCTTGGCGGTAGAAGCTTTGCCGGCTTCGGCTGCGGGCAAAGACCTGGAGGTGTGGTTCCCGGATGAAGCCCGTGTCGGGCAGAAAGGCTCCCTCGAAGCGATCTGGGCGGCGCGCGGCATCGGCGCTGCTATCATCATGCCCGCCGTGAATACCGAGGCGATGAACGAGCATCTCAAGGAAATTAGTTGCCAGGTCGCAACTTGCGCCCATGCCCTGCTGGTCTGCGATGGTGCCGGATGGCATCAACCCGGTGAACGGCTGATCGTGCCGGACAACATCACCCTGCTGCGCCTGCCGCCCTACGCGCCGGAACTCAATCCGATGGAAAACGTCCGGGATTATCTGCAGGGCAACAAATTAAGCAGCCGCGTCTGCGACACTTACGAGGCGATGCGCGACGCCAGCAAAGAAGCCCGGAATTTCATCGCCAATGACGCAGATCGAATTATCTCAATCGGAACCAGAGACTGGGCACATGTCAGTCTTTAGGGCTGTTGGTATAATCGACGATTTCACCGTACCCCGCATAGATTCCGTTTAA
>JAJZCS010000090.1 GCA_021829055.1 Pseudomonadota bacterium | reverse complement strand
CACTCTTGACTCAGACCTCCCCATGTGAGTCCAGGCCACCTGATCCTCCGTTGTCCTCACAACCAATAGAGAATCATAAACCACTGAAATCACTCACCTCAATTTTCGGTCAGACGCTAAAGGCCCCAGAGGCGAGAAACGCCCCGCTGACGTGATCGGCAACGCCGTGAAGATCATGCGGATTGCGACCGGAGAGGAGGAGGACGTTGTGACAGCCGCCAGCGCCGGGGCGACGCTCAGCAAGCTGGGCGGGCAAGCGCGGGCGCGGAATAGACGCCGGAACGCCGGGTAGAGATCGCTAAGATAGGCGGCGTAAATGCAACCAGGGAATAGCTTAAACAAGCCGCCAAACTGTCCGATCAACCGGGACCAGCTCAGTTCCTGATCCTTTTTCAGTCCGTCGTACAAATGAAAGCCTGATACCTTATCTCCCGGAGTTTTTAACTGCGCGAAGTTCAGAATTAATCCACACCATTTACGCCGAGGATTTCGACAAATTCGGGTATGATAAGCAACCACCAAAACAAAACGTGAACTTCTCCGCTGATCAATTTGATGTTGCTTTACAGGCGATAAAGATCATTCGTGGGCGCCATAGACGGCTAGGTGATCGCAACGGACAGATCTCCAACCTCAACCAATCGTTGGCTCAGCGTGATGAAAAAATCACTGAGTTGAATATTCTCGCCGCCAAATTACAGACATTGCGCTCCAGTCGTTGGTGGCGCCTGCGGGATACCATCCGGCTGGAGCCCTGGGGTCTTGGAAAAGCCAAGCGCATCGCGCGTCTATCTCTCTCATTAGCCACGCCGGGACTTTTGCGCCGCCGTATCCAGGGCGTCCTGCGGAGGTGTCCATCCGTCATGCCACCCCCATCCCCGACCTAGACGCTATCAACGACTTGAATCCAGAAAAGGAAACGGTTCAGCATCTGCCATATTCAGCCGGGCAAGCCGCAGCAAAATGCCTATGTCGAACGCTACAACAGGACGGTCCGGCATGAATGGCTGGACCAGAATATCATTGGCAGCATCGAGGAGGCACAGAATTACGCAACAAAATAGCTATGGACATACAACAACGAACGACCGAACATGGTATCGGCGGTATGACGCCAGCCCAGAAACTAAAACTCACCGCGTGAATTCTACCAATAAGCCCACATCTCTAACGCCGCGCCTAACGCCTTAAGAGGTCGGAATTGGACGCGATTTGACAGCAAACGATATCGACAGCCTGATGCCATGGAACTGGAAATCTCAGGCCGCAGAACCCGCCTCAGCGTAGCGCTCGTTTCCCGAGGCATGGACGTCATTCAGACAGCGGTTACCCATGAACTATGCAGGCGGATATTTTACGGGCAGTTGGGTAGAACGGCTCGGTGCTTCCATAAAGTGATTTCCTGTCGATCAGGTGTGTTCCACTGAGCTATTGGAAGAAAACCTGCTTGTTCAGCAGCTTTTTTCATAAAAATTGGGTTGATGGCCGGCAGGAATTGTCCCTCGGTCCCGCTTGAGGTGAGCAGGCCGCAAAAATTCCTGTTACGCTGGAGCCACTTAAAGTATCCGTTTACCGACGTGCCTGTCTTGACAGGATCAATCTGCTGGACGTCGAAGGCACGGCCGCTCTGCAAAAGCGCCGCCAGATTGACGGTGTTAACGTTGTATAGCACATCGCGGAATGCGAATGCGATGGACGAATCGGAACCAAGATCGTTCCTTAAATTTATTGCGGTCCTGTCATCAAGCTTAAGCCATGCATGTCCGCTACGGACGCTGACTGGCTCGGTCGATCCGTCTTGACCATATCCAGCATGCTGTTCGTATGCCTCGATTGGGGCAAGGCCGTTCGAAATAGTTACGCCGGCAAGGAGTGGAAGGTTAACAGTTCTGGCTCTGGCTAACGAACTATGAAGAGTTATGTTTGGCAGTACCGCGATTAGAGCAATCATAAAGATCACGATGGAACAAAAAAAGCGGACGTTGCGGTTAGAACTGATATCAAAAATAGCCGTACTGGCAAGTACCATGAGTGCGGGTACGATTGGCACAATGAAGCCAGAACCGATATTCTTTGTTGATGTGAGAGCGAGAGTTGCTTCCGTGCAGAAAATGAGGAGAGGTATTAATGGAGAATAGGAAATGTTCCGTATTATGTCGGCAAATCTAGAATGCGTTATCATTCGAACAAGGGTTGCAATTGATGCGCAAAACCCAAAAACGAGAATTATAGCGTGCGGCAGCAATAATTCCGCATTGATGGTAAACTTGGTCCAGTGTAACAACCCGCGAAAGTTCAGAATCGGCACATAGCGCCCATATTCTCCTGCGTGGGCTCCGTAACCAAAACCTAAGAGATACGCGAAAACGCCTCTGCCGTTAGGTATAAACCACCATGCGCTTATAAGAACTGCAAACAAAAGGCCGGCAAGCAGGTTTAAAAACCTCGGGCGCCCACCGGATGGCTCAGTTATTGTCACCCAAAACGCTGCTGCGACCATGCCGGGTACAAAGGCAATGGTCATGGTCCGCGCTAAAGGCATTAATCCCAGGCTGGCCCCGAAAACTAAGGACCAATAGAAATTCTTAAAATTTTTTGAGCGTATTATCGCGATAAGAGCCATGGTTGCGGTGAAAGCGGCCCATGTTGCGAACTCGTATGTCCGTGAATACCAAATTATAACGGGGCACGAAGCTACTAGAATGGCGGCAGCCCATCCTACCCAACGCGACCGGCAGACGATTCCTAAATCGTAAGCCGCAACGATACATCCGATAGCACCAGCTAAAGGAATGACAAAAGCAAAGTTTATATTGGGACCAATTACTCCGAATAGAAGCGAGGTTAATGCTGGCACAAGGGGGGCTTGAAGGCTTGGCATGCTGATAGCGTGAAGCCAGCCGTTAAGCCATCCATAGTGCAATCCGTAGTAGTCAATGACCGCGAGGCAGAGATATCCTGCTTCATCGATGTTGAGCGGTTGATTACTGCGATAGTTCCAAATCCACCACGCGTTAAATACAAAAAAAACCCCCAAAAAGATGCCAATATACATGGCATTGAGAGTAAGGCGCTGGCGGCAACGTGTCAGGAACGCAAATCTTCTCATCCTTAATGCTTTCGTTGGACTGCTTCGTACAAGGTGTCAATTTCTGGCTTCAACGACCACCGTTGAGAATGGTTGGCCTGATTTTAGATCTGAAAGGGTGAGAGCCAGTCCAGCGGAAAATGACAGTCGAGGCGCCCATCCTAGTGCTCGGCGTACGCGATCAATGGCAAGAATACTCACCGAGACATCGAAACTCCGTGGTGCACTGCGATCGACAAGAAGATTCCTACCCAAACATGTTTCCAGTTCACTTATGATGTCATTCAGGCTGATGCCGATTCCACTGCCAATATTGAAAACGAAGTCATCACTTGTTGCCGGTGCACGAGAAAGCTTAACAAGACAGGACGCTACATCGGAAACGTGGATATAATCGCGGACGACCTCGCCATTGCCCCAGATTTCGATTTTTTGTCCGGAAAGGGCGTGCCGAACGAACGTTGTTACTGCGCCTAAGTCGCGTCCGGCACGTTGCCCAGCGCCGTATGGATTAGCGATGCGAGCTACCCGACAGTCGATGCAGTGGAGGGAGCGGTATAGCTTGAGATAGAGCTCTGCCGTCGCCTTGCTCGCGCCGTACGCCGTGACGGGAGCTAGAGGGTGATCTTCTGTTACTGGGACGCAATGCAACGGCCCATAGACGGTTCCGCCGGAGGATGCAAAAATGAGCCGCCCATGGCCTCGCCGCTTCAACGCATCGAGTAAGCGCAAGGTCATGCCAACGTTGCCGAGCAAGTCGGCGCTGGGATCAGCGTTGGCGGTTGCTGGTATGGAGCTCCAAGCGTAGTGGTGTACGACGTCAACGTCGGCAAGAAGACGATCCCAGTCCGCTAGTGCGAGGTCAAGAGGCTTGGAGAGCACATGACCTGACATTTCGGGCGGAAAAACAATGTCAGAAACTGTGCGGCCAGCGATCGTGACGCGATCACCGGAAAGCGCCAGCAACAAGGCAACGTGACGCCCCAAAAATCCTCCTCCACCAAGAATAAGATGATGTTGCGCGGTTTCTTCCATTAGGATTTAGCGTGAAGAATCAATGTTATGATGCGGAACCGCGCTACTCACATCCCGGTCAGCGGGGTCATATACTCGCGTCATGACGTATTTCAAATCTCTATCTCGTAGGGAGATCATGCCGTACGGATGCCGGTGCCTGACTCAGGACGTCTGTAAGCAGCGGTTCCCAATTCATCAAGTTGCGTTATATATTTCTCCATATTGAAAGTAGTCTGTGCAAGGTTTCGGGTTGCATTTCCGACCCGCGAACGCGTCGCAGAATCTCTTGCTAGGTGCATGATTTTCTGTGCGGCGGAGGCTGAGTCGAGGTAGTCCACGACGCCATATGAGGTATCAGGGGTGGATTGGAGGATGTCGGCTGCGCCACTGGCTCCCTTAAAGCAGACAATCGGTATGCCGTGTACTGCGGCATCAATGAAGACGTTTGGTAAGGGATCGAGGCGCGATGACAAAAAGAAGATGTCGGCAAGGTCGTAGAGTGGATCGAGATTGGAAACGGAATCAACAAAAGTAAAAATCTGCCGTGAATCGGTACGATTGAGCTGTTCTCGGAGATAAACCGAAAAGCCCTTATCTTGGTCTGGGAGATACCCATCGCCGACCCAGACGAAATGTATGTGTTGAGCGTCGAATTCTCGAAGCACAGCCGCAGCAGCTGTAATAAACAAGTCTACCCCTTTTCGGAGACTCACACTTCCAGCGCCAAGAACGATACGTGCGCCTTGCTCGCGGATTCGCGTGAGTGACATGACTGTAGTTAGGGCAAGATTATTACGTCTCTCAGTGCCTTCCGGACTTGTGCTCATGCCTTGCGGTAAGAGTCGGGTTTCTCGATGGGACAACCGAGGGTAAGCGTCTAGGGCGGATTGCAAAACAACGCGGGCGGGGAATACAATTTCGTTTGCGAGATCAAATGCTTCATGGAGAGTACCAGGTGGATACAGGCTGGCAAACTCGTGTACCAGAAGCAAGGTTGGAATTCGCTGGTTTTTGAATAATCGAATGGTTTCTCTCGATTCAGCGCTATTTATAATAGCGTATTTGAAGGAGTGGTCCTGCAGTAGTGCCGCAAGCGCAAGCTCCGGACTGGAGGCTTGACCACGGGGCCATTCGAAATGCCCATGGAGCTGTACACTGACGGCGGAGAACATGCTGCACAGGGGGCCTCCTTCTAATAGAAATGTAAACACGTTGTACTTCCTGGTCAGGAACGACGCTATGTTCCAGGCAAGGATCGGGGCTCCGGTTCGAGATGCTTGGTGTACGACAATGATTATATTATCCTTGGGTGGGGCCTTGGATACTGTGGCAGTCTGCTGAAGCAGAACGGCGTGTTTGCGTTCGTTCTGCCACCGCAAACGACGAGGGATAGACCAAGGCGCAAGCAGCCACCAGATGGTTTTCACTGATCGCCGCAGCAACAATTTTAGAGGTGGCGGCAGTCGCGAGAATGCATTTCGGGCAGGGCCGGAAAAACGCCAGGTAGTGGACGAAATCACGGCGTCACGCTCGTACTGCACTATATCGAGCGTAGTCTTGAGATGTTTGCACTCGATAAGGGCCTGTTCTGCCATCGCCTTCGCTTCCAGGAGCTCATTCCGAAGCTGGCTTTCGACGCGTCCGGCGTGTTCCGCCATCGCCTTCGCTATGCGAAGCCTGATTGTTTCGCTATAGAGGATCAGGGTGTCCTCGGTCGGCGGTTCGGGCTGGCGCCGAAACAAAATCGCGTGAGAAGTTAGGAATGATGCATCGTAGATCAAGTCCGGATAGAAGCTGCAAGCCGCAAACGACTTGATCCACGAGATCGTCGGCCGAACGTTAAAATGAGTTTCTTCAGCAAGGTCGGTCGGCGACGACGAAAACAGAATCGTGTCGGTGATTTGCGTCAGGTTGTGGATCGCCCGATCCGCCTCCTCCGGCGGCATATGCTCGAGAACCTCAATACAAGTGACGAGGTTATAGTGGCCTTCGATCGGATCCGCGAGGGAGGCAACATTACAGAACGCTTTCACGTCACGTCGGACCTGCTTGATTGCGTATGATGAGATGTCAATACCTCTGGCCTCTACCCCACGATCCCAGAACGCCTCGACAAGGAAACCCCAAGCGCAGCCGGCGTCGAAGACGGTACGGGGTTGTAAACTGCGGATCACTTCATCTGCAACATTAGCAAAGAAGCCCAGCCATGCTTGGGTACGCTCATAAGGAGCAGGGCCACAATGGCAGCGATAATAGGTTTCGTCGTAAAGGCCTTGCGCGTATGGCATCCGATGTCCTGAAGCTTACAGTAGTTTGAGCTTGATTAGACAGTTGGTGTCTGAGATTGGCTGAGTGAGCCGCCCTATAAGATCAGGCGGTCATTTTCCATGCCAATGTTGGCACCCAGCACCATCTTCCAATCCTCGATGTCTTTCACGCGGGTTGGGTTGTCGCGCAGCAACTCGCGCTTGATAAATGGATAATCCGAGAGCAACAGGTATCGCCAAAGATCAGAAGTTGGGTTAAGCGGCTTGCGTCGGGCTATTGCAGCCTGCAGCTGGGACGTCTGCTCCCAGCGATTCAGATCAGCCTGGTCACTATTCTCCTTGTTTATCGCTTCCATGTGCCTGACCTGCTTGATCAGCATGTCATACGGCCAGACTGCTGAAAGCCGAAGGCCCGCCTCAAGTAACGTCTGGGTCAAGCCAACCTCATACCTACGGATAATATAGGCTTTGGACGGTGCCGGGATCACATGAGACCAGAATTCGTGAAACGCCGGAGAACGGATCGCGTGTGGGCCGAACGCAACAAAATACGATTGTAGGTGATAGCGATGCTGCCAGCTTTCGGTCAGGCCCCAGACATCGGCCTCGGAGTAGTCGAACCGCGACAGCGTGGGCTCGAGCGGGCAAAACGGACCGAACACGCTGTCGTTGGCGATGATGATTTCCTCGGTACCGGCGTGAGGAAGACCGAGCGTATCGATTGCATCGCGCCAGCCGCCAAAATCGTAGCCGACGTTGCGCCGGATTAGAATGCCGGCACAGAAAGTGAGCAGCCGCTCCTCCGTTACAGGTTCAATCCTGCCCGCGTTGGTGACGAACACCACCGAGCGGCCAGACTCGGCAAGCTGGGAGATATAGTCGAACAGTGTTTCGCGCACCCGTCCGTCGCGATCCCAGTGCAAAAACAGAACGACTTTCGGACCGAGCGTGATACCTCCGGCCGGCTTGCTCGCGATGACCTGGTGCGGGTTGCGCAGCCGGCCGAGTATGTGGGCGCTCCTCACCTCCGCCGCAGTGCGCACTGCATCAGCTTCGTGCCAAGCTATCCTAAGAAACGCCCTGACCAAATTCCGTGCTTTCATCGATCTCACTAAAGTAGCATCCAGATATAGAACAACGGTGTCTCAGATTTGTTTTGTCGCTTTGTTTTGTATTGTAAATCTCCAACATCAAAATGGGCTAGCTCCGGAAAGGAAAAAAACTGTCATATTTTTAGGTAAAATGATCCT
>JAJZCS010000089.1 GCA_021829055.1 Pseudomonadota bacterium | reverse complement strand
TCCGATCTCGAGGATAACGCCACGACCCGATCTGGTAGCCGAATGAACTAACCCGATACGACCTACCCTAATGACTCGGCGGACTCCTATCGTGGTTCGATATGCGTGTTGCGACGATCGGCGTTCGCATCAGGTCGATTGTAGGGGGTATAGTGATACCCTAACATTGCCCGATTGCGGTGATTTTGTCGTGTGCATGGGGCGTGTCCGGCGTGACTGATCTGATCGTCTTCTTCTTTGCCGCTATGGCCGTAGCGGTCGTGCGTGCTCTAGCAGCCCTGTCCGAGAATGGCCTGAGGCTGACGATTGTTGTTTGATCTGCAGGCGTTCGGGCGCGGGAGTTGTCTCCTCAGGTGGTTGCTCGGTGCAGCTTGAGGAGGTTGTGCACGGTACAAACCGGCGCCCATTCGCCGTTGACAGAATTTTGCGTTGGATCAAGGCTAATCCTGGAGCATGGCTTTGGCTGCATAGGCGGTGGTCACACAACATCGCTCGATAGAGGGTAACGAACACCGACGCGATGGGGGACCGAAGGTTAGCTTGTAGCTGAAGAGCTTAATGCGGCTGCTGGATAGTTTCAGAAGTAACAAGCAGACATTAGCTCTATCATACGCGAAATTCACCATGTTTTTTGGTCCAGTCGAACGCTCCGAGCATGTCGTATGCATCGCGATCGCGATGGTTTAGTGAGCCAAGGCCGAAGCGCGTCTCGATGAACTTCAAGATACTCGCCGTGCTGCTGGTATGATGATCGACAAAGCCTTGGCGTGCAAAGGGACTAATTAGGATTGCCGGAATTCTTGTGCCGTATCCGTAGCTGTCGACCTGTGGCGGCGCCATGGAATCCCAGAAACCTCCACCCTCATCATAGGTTACAAAAATTGCTGTCCTGCTCCAGGCAGGACCAGAGGCGACTGCTCTGACCAGCTTTTCTACCCACGCCATCCCATAGGCCGGTGCACAGTCAGCAGGGTGTTCGTCATGCGCCGAGGCTGCTTTGAGGAAGGAAACCCCCGGCAACTTTCCGGACTGCGCGTCAGTGAGAAAATCGTCGCTGCTCCTGATATGCCCGCGCCGAACGTACTCTGCCCATTGTGCATAATATTGGAACGGGTTGTGATGCGCTTCATAGATGTGTCCGGTATCAACGACGGCCGAGCCGTCACCGGGGCCGAACGCGGATTTGAGTGCCCATGGTTTCACCAGCTGCCAGTTCTCGTTGTACCAAGCCCAGTCAATGTTGGCCTCATTTAGCCGATCACCGATGTTCGGATAGGTTTGATATTCTGGTGGAGGCGACAGCCGCAAGGCCTTTTGCTGATTCGCTCTTGTGGGGCCTTGCGTGGGAGGCAGGTCGTTGATCAGGATGCCGTTGTGGTCATAGGGTAGATCAAAGAAATCATGGTCAATGCCGGTCACGGCCGGATCGAACGGGCTTCTGGCATCTTCCGGCGCCTTGGGATTTGTGCAGGAGCGCGCTGCGGCCAGATAAAGCGCATTACCCGTGGAGCCGCCGGTCATGGCCTGGAAGAAACGATCAAATAGCGTGTAATGGTCGGCGAGGCGATGGTAGAACGGCAGATCTGCACGCTCGTAGTAGCCCACTACCGGGCCGCTTGGATTGGCGAGGTCAAAGGCAAGACGCTGGGAGAGATAGGTTTCGAGTTCCTTGCGTGACAGGTGACGACGATTGCTAAGTGCAAGGGCAACGAATCGGTCCATTTTTCCGTTATTGATTTGAGCCGACATTCGGAAGAACCGGTGCTTCGGATCCCAAAATACGTTTGCGTTTGCTGGAAGATATGGGGCGAGGTGGAACGGTGCATTCGGAAGTTCTGCCGTTGCAAAGCCCGCGATGTCCAAGGGGGTCGGAAGGATTGTATAGGGGATGCCCGCCGGGTTCTTTTGAAGCCCCGTGAACCGGCCACTGATTTTACCTGCCTGGTCAAGGAGATTGTGAACGTTTTGGCCGGAGATGCCTCTGTAGGTGCCGAAATAATGATCGAAACTCCGATTTTCCTGAAAAATGATGACAATGTGGTCGATGTTGTCACGCAAGTTTTGCACTGAGGCGGTTGCAGCGCTGGCTGAGCGGATAATATACGGCGTGCCCGCAGCTATCGGAATGGTGGCAGCAACTGATTTGAGGAGATCACGACGGTTGAGATTCCAAGTCATTTGCTAGACTCCTGTTGATAGCGCGGATAGCTCAGGTCAGAGCGTACCGAAGGGTACCCGCTCCGGGTTTTGCGAGCGACAACGTCATTGAGGCCATGTCACGACGCATGATCGCTGGAACGCAGATGTGTCCGTGTAACCGGCGTGACAGGGGCCTTGTTCCTAGAGCTGGATTGGGGACGCTTGGATGCACCCACTATCTGATCATGCACCGAATATCTTCTTCCCAGGAACAATGAGCCGCGTTCTTAGCTTCGTCCAGCGAAGGTGTGTGTGAAACTTGCGTTTCAACATGGTGTTAGAATGGTTGCTTTGCTTCCCGGTCTGCGTGGCCGGCAAGCTGGTTGGAGCGATGCCTACCGAACAGGGTACCGCTTCAGCAGCAATCTTCCGCCTAGCGGCCGATGGTGGTACGTGGGCTGTTTTTTGGAAAGCCCGTGTACGATGCGCCACTCTCCGTGACGGATCCGGGGCATAAGAACAGGTATCATTCTCAGCGGGCTAAGATTGCTGTGCGTCGAGGGGATATCCCCAACGGGTGGGTCGCAGGACTAGACATGGCATAATTTTCGAGGCCCGGCGACATGGCACACGGAAAGAAGATCAATGGCGTACCCGCCGAATGTCGCGCATACGTGGCTGCATGAATGCCCGCTTCAACGCGACGTAGGTCTGTTCAGGATGGCGTCGGTGCAGGGCCTGCTGTTGTACCAAAGCTCGTGTATCAAATAGTCAGGACACGATCGTGATACGGTCCTGCAGTGCACCGATGATGAGCGGCGGCGTGACCGCGATGTTAGCTCGGCGTTACACAGTTCTATTGGGATGCAACCTGGCCGGTGCATTGTCCTTGGCCTGCCTGGTTGGTGCAAGAGCAACAAGGGCCGCACGCGCTGGCCGCGCACCGATGGAGCTAATGGCCAATGCTGCAGTTTTACTGGCGAGGGCGCCACAATCCTGTAAGGGCGCGCCATGGGTATAAGCAGTAAGAAACCCGGCCGCGTAAGCGTCTCCGGCACCGGTTGTATCGACGACATTCGTGGGAGCGGCCGCGATCTCATAGCATTTCCCATCAGCCAGGATGACACTTCCATCGGCCCCCCGGGTCAGTACCGCGATGCGAGCAAACCGTGCGGCAATTTCAGCGGCTGATGCAAAATCGTTCTGCTCGAACAGTGAACAAATTTCGGCCTCGTTGGCGACGACGATATCGGCATACTGTTCAACCAATGCTTGAAAATTGCCCCGGTGCCGGTCAACGCAGAATGCATCGGATAGTGAAATCGCGACCTGGCGGCCAGAGGAGCGGGCGACTTTTGCGGCAGACCAAAACGCGGCTTGCGCTGCTGGGGGGTCGAACAGGTATCCTTCAAGATAGAGGACGGCCGACTCTGCGATGATGCCCGAATCGAGATCATCGATACCGAAGGACACGGCGGCGCCAAGGTCCGTATTCATCGTTCTCTGCCCGTCTGGGGTTATCAGAATCAGACAGCGGGCTGTCGCATCACGACCCACAGCGGGCCGTGTCGGGTAGTGTATGCCGAGCACGTGCATGTCGTGACGGAAGACAGCACCCAACTGGTCGTCCGCTGTTTTTCCAAAAAATGCCACCTCCGCACCAAGCATTGCGGCCACGGCACAACTGTTGGCAACGGAGCCTCCCGAGGCTTCGATGCCGGGCGGCATCGCTCCATAAATCGCTTCAGCTTGAACCGAATCGATCAACGTCATGCTGCCTTTGCGCATGTCGTGGCGGGAGAGAAAATCGTCGCCTGTACGGGCGAGAACGTCAACGATGGCATTGCCGATGCCGGTGATGTGGTATCTGGGTGCGGTCATGCTTCGGCTCCTGTTCCTGGACGGCTCTCCGCTATCATTCACTGCGTTGACATTCAAACTATTATGCTGACAATCCTTGCCGGCGGATTGCCATTTTGCAAACCGATTCTTTGGCGGAATCTTGTAAAAACCATAGCATTTTCGCGAAGCGGCGATTGTTTGGCCGTGTGCCTCATGCTACGTGCTCAACTTCCAGAGGAGTGGAGGATTCGTGATCAGTATCTTCAAACGCGACGATCAATCCGGAACGGGATCGAGCGGGCAGGGCAGCGGTCCGCGGGCGTCGGAAGACGATGGCCTGGGTGTGCCTCCCTTTCGGCCCGCCACGGCACCCGCTGCGCAAACAGTCAAGAACTCTGACCAGCCGATAACAGCCGACAAGGAGACCACCATGGCTCGTTCCCCCTTTGCGCTACCGACTGCCACCCCGTCGTCTGGCCAGTCTGTGCCCATGCCGCCTGGCGCCCCTGTTGGTGGGCTGAGGACAGCGGGCACCCGTGGAGCCGACTCGCCAGAACGCCGGACGCTCGTCGTCGGGCGTGGTATTAGCGTTCAGGGCGTCGTACAGGATGCGGAGCGTCTGGTCGTCGAGGGAACTGTCGAGGCCACTATGATCGCGGCGACAGAACTGGCGATTACACAGGGTGGAGTTTTTAAAGGCGAGGTTGAGGTCGAAGAAGCGGAAATTGCCGGTACGATCGATGGCACCCTCGTTGCACGCCATGCGCTTGTCGTGCGGTCGACAGGTAGGGTTCTGGGCACGGCACGCTGCCGTCGCCTCCAGGTCGAAGACGGTGGGCAGATTACAGGGCGTATCGAGATGCTGGCTGATCACCCAGGGCAGAGTGCACCTTCCGTTTCTTCGCCGCCTGCCAGTAAAGACTGATTTCCGGTACTAGCCGTGCGGCGCGTCGGGATAGCAGTTCGACTCCGGCGAAGTCTTGTGCCGCTTGCTGCGGTTGCGCTTTCCGGCTGCGCAGTCTCATCGTCGAAGGACACCGCTGGGATGGCGGCAGTATCATCGCCAGCGACGTTGATTGGGGCTTCTGCCGCCAGCTTGTCGGCGACCCTGGTTCCGCCTGCCCTACGCCGCGTGGACGGCCCGGCGCAGGTATGGCTTTATACGTCACACGTCTGCCGGCTTGAGCTGGTGCTTTATCCCGGAGCAGCAGGGCAGCCTCAGGTATCGTATGCGAGACCAATGCCACGTGATGTCGGCACGGCAACTTGCGTTGCGAGTCTGGAACGTGGCCGCCCATCCTGAAACGATGGCGTTGTTTTCGGGCGCAGGGCCGTGATTCCCAGCGTGTGGTGCCCGGCTCGTTTTTTTTGGGCGCAAAATGGGAAGGAGGGCAGATGGCTGGTTTGCAGGTGGCAGTCCAGATGGATCCGATGGAAACCATCGATATCGACGGAGATTCAACCTTCGTTTTGATGCTGGAAGCACAAGGGCGAGGCCACGCGCTCTGGCATTACGGAGTTGGTGATCTTTGGTTCGACTCAGGTGTCATCCGTGCCCGGGTGCGGCCGGCTCAGGTGCGAAGGGAGAAAGGCGATCATTTTACATTGGGCGACCCCGAGATCGTCGATTTGAGTGGCATGGACGTCGTGCTGATGCGCCAGGATCCGCCGTTCGACATGGGTTACATCAGCGCGACCTATCTTCTCGAGTGGATTCATCCAAAGACCCTGGTTGTGAACGATCCGGCAGCCGTACGGAATGCCCCGGAAAAGCTTCTGGTTGCCCAGTTTTCCGAGTTAATGCCGCCAACATTGATTGCCCGTGATCGCAAGGCTATTGCTGATTTTCGTGCTCGGCATCACGACATCATCGTCAAACCATTGTTTGGCAACGGGGGCACTGGTGTCTTCCATGTGCGGCCGGATGACGAAAATCTTGGTTCTCTGCTGGACCTTTTTCTTGCGTCGTCGACCGAACCTTTCATGGTGCAACGTTATGAACCTGCTGTACGATCGGGTGATAAGCGCATTATCCTCATCGACGGCGAACCACTTGGCGCGTTTAACCGTTTGCCGTTACCGGGGGATGTCCGGTCCAATCTGCACGCGGGAGGTCGAGCAGAGCCGACGAAGCTAAGTTCCCGTGACCTTGAAATTTGCGATCGTATCGGGCCGCTACTGCGCGAGCGCGGTCTATTGTTTACGGGTATCGACGTCATCGGCGATTATCTGACCGAGATCAACGTGACGTCCCCCACCGGACTGCAACAGGTCGCCCGCTTTGACGGAGTCCATATCGAGTCCGCAATCTGGGACCGAATCGAAGCAAAGTGGGCAATCATGAGATCCTGAAGGAACTATGATGCGCCAGTCGGTCGTGTTCTATTTTGTTACTCTGACCGCCTATCTCGCACTCGACGCTATATGGCTCGACCTGACGTCGGCGTCGCTTTATCGGGCTGGTTTGGGACCAATTCTGCTTACCTCGCTGCGCACACCCCCGGGTATTGTCGTCTATCTGCTTGAGGTGCTGGGGGTGTTCGTGTTCGTGATGCCACGGGCCGAGGCTTCAGGGAAAGCCACCACGGCGCTGCTCTATGGTGGCTGCTTCGGGGCATTCACGTACGGATTGTACGACCTCGCCAATTATGCCGCTCTCCTGCACTGGAGCCTAAGACTGGTTTGCACCGATGTGGCTTGGGGGGGCCACTGTGTCAGGACTTTCCGCAGCAATCGGATGGTCGATTGCATCAAGGGGGCGCGGGCGTCGCAGGTTCCTCTGAGCAAGTCACATGAGATTGCGCCGGATGGAGCTGGAGCAGAGTCTCATATTCGGCCCGGTGCTGATACTCTGGCATCAGAGCATGCAACACGGGATCGGTATGTGTCGCAGGGTGAAAATAAATTTCGCTGCAGCCAGAGGGAAGATGTTCAAGCAGATGAAGAATCTTGGGTTCGGTCATATGGCCACTCCAGGCGATGCCGAAGACAAAATCCGGGCTAAGAAGACCCGCGCGCCGTGCCTGAGAACGAAGGACACGCGACCATAAATAGAGAGCACGGGATGAAAGCGCCGGACGCGTTCCACATGCGGCAAGAACGCTGGGTGGCTCTGCAGGGATCCTTATTCGCCTAAGACCGTAATCCCTGCCGATGTCGATCATCAGCCGTAAGACTGTCGGGTGTAGATGCATATGCTTATGACAGTCAGCGTGGTGAAGCGGTAGGCCAGTTGCACGGAAAGCATCGAACTGCGCATAGATCTCGGCTGTCAGCTCTTGTCTGGCACGTCGAGAAAGAAAGTAACGAAAACCCAAGGCAAGCTGGTCCGAGCCGAAGCGCCCATCGGTTTCGGTGATGCTCGGGAGAGAAGAATGGCCGAGCACCGAGTCACCTTCAACCAAGACAAGATGCAATCCGACCTTCAGTTGCGGCAGGCGCTTGGCGCGGCTAACCGCATCCGCGGCTGCGGGGGCTGCGACCATTAGACTGGTCTGCGCCAGAACACCTGCGCGGTGGGCAGATTCGACGGCCTCGTTGACGCTTTCGGTTAGACCGAAATCGTCTGCAGAAAAAAAAGCCGACCTGTTACGCAGCGTGCCGCTCGCGAAGGAACTGGAAAAACTCGACGCCTTCGCGGAGCCGACGCTTCATCATTTGTGGGCTGCGAATCATTTCGTTGACGATTGCTGCGATTTTTGGTGCCCGGAAGTAGAACTTCTTGTAAAAAAGCTCGACACTGTCGAAAATTTCCGTG
>JAJZCS010000088.1 GCA_021829055.1 Pseudomonadota bacterium | reverse complement strand
TCACGAATGGTTTCTTGCGTTTCTCCTGGCAGGCCTAGGATGAATGTGCCGTGAATTTTGATGCCGAGATCGTGGCAGTCTTTGGTGAACCGCTTCGCGACCTCAATGCGCATGCCTTTCTTGATGTTATGCAGGATCTGCTGATTGCCACTTTCATAGCCGACCAGAAGAAGGCGCAGCCCATTGTCGCGCAAAACCTTGAGTGTATCCCGTGGCACGTTGGCCTTGGCATTGCAGGACCATGTGACGCCGAGCCTACCAAGCTCTCTCGCGATCGCCTCCGCGCGCGGCAGGTTATCGGTGAAGGTATCGTCGTCAAAGAATAATTCCTTCATCTGTGGAAAGTAAGTCTGGATCTGACGTACTTCCGCGATGACGTGTTCGACGGAGCGGGTACGATACCGGTGGCCCCCAACTGTTTGGGGCCAAAGACAGAATGTGCAGCGTGATTTGCATCCGCGCCCGGTGTAAAGAGATACATAGGGATGCATCAGGTAGCCGATGAAATAATCCTCGATCCGAAGATCCCGCCTGTAGACGTCTGCAACGAACGGCAGGCTATCCATATTCTCCAAGATTGCGCGGTCTTTGTTGTGGACAATTTGGCCCTCCGAATTTCGGAAAGAGATGCCGTCAATTTCTGCAAGCGGAATGCCTTCAGCAATTTCTTTGATCGTGAAATCGAACTCGTTTCGCGCAACGAAATCGACGGGGATGGCACGTTCAAGGCTTTGCTCCGCTTGAACGGCAACTTTTGCCCCGATCATGCCGATGAGGGAGCGAGGATTCTCTTTCTTGATGCATTCAGCAACTTTGACGTCATTAGTGAAGGACGGGGTCGATGTATGAATGACGATGAGATCCGCAGTTTTCGCGTGCGGAAGGACGTCGGCCATTGTCAGGCGGGCAGGAGGGGCATCAATCAGTTTCGAGCCTGGGATCAAGGCGGCAGGCTGGGCAAGCCAGGTCGGAAACCAGAAGGACCGGATTTCCCGCCTCGCTTGGTAGCGTGAACCGGCCCCTCCATCAAAGCCGTCAAAAGACGGCGGCTGCAGGAACAGAGTTTTCATCATCGCAGTTTTCCTCGTGCGGCGGGTCGACCCAGTAGCTGCGTTCGTTTCGCATATCGGGCCGGTTGGTGCAAAGCTCAATGAAGAAGAACGCCGGAAGCCGATTTTCCGTGGTCCGCCCGCAACTGGTAACCTCGCCATTCGACGGCATCGCTGAAATAGCTAGCCGCGAATACGAAGGCGGAGAAAAAATCGCGAATGAGCAGAAGCCACGGCGTCGCCACCCTGGACACGTCGAGTTGACGCTCCAATCGTCGTGCGGCGGCATAGCGGATCACCACAGCGGTCAGGGCCAGCGCCCAGCCGACCGTAGGGAACCCGGACAGGAGGAGTCCCAAGGCGGCCCAAAACAATGGGAATTGGAGAACAAGGCCGGGATAGACAGCAGGAACGAGAGCGCGGATGGTGCGGGCCCAGCGGAGTTCATGTTGTGCCAAGTCTCGAAGGTTTTGCTCTGTCACGCTGGTTGCCGGGAGAACCGGCGCGAGCCTGATGGTCTTTCCACTGTCCAGGATCAGGCGGCCAAGAACATTGTCATCGGCAAGATAGCCGACGAGGGACCCAAAACCACCAATTTCCTCCAACTGCTCGCGATGCAACGCCATCGTGGCGCCAAAGCAATCTTGTCGGCCCAGTCGTCGGGCAAGTGCGGCGCCCGGGAGAAAGGCATGATTGATCTGAGCGGCACCCAACAATGCGGGCAGCCGGCTAGTTGCTGGCAAACCGGTGTAAAGGCTTGTCACGAGACCAGTGCCAGTTTCGGCAAGAGAGGCAACCACTGCTTTCAGATAGTGGGCGGGAACGTGCATGTCGGCATCGGAGATAACCAGCACATCGTGTTTTACGGCAGGGAACATGTTGATCAGGTTGCCGATTTTTCGGTTTGGACCCTGCGGATCAGGGCCGACAACGATGGTGGTGTCAACGTTCGGGTAGCGGGCACGAAGACGTTCAATGATGGCGAGGGCGGGATCGGTAGGGTCGGCAACGCCGAATACCAGTTGCAAGGCCGGGTAATCGAGGACAAAGCATGACTCGAGCGCAGTTTCGAGCAGCGGTTCGCTTCCATACAAAGGTTTCAGCAAAGACACGGGCGGTAACGCGATTGGTGCTTGCGCCATTGCCGCGGTAATTTGCGGGACCAGGGCGCTCCCGATGACCTGATGTGCCAAGCCTGCGACCGCGACGAGACTGGCAAGATCGGCAAGTAGATTGGTCATGCTAAGCGGATGGGTGCAGGATGCGCATGGCGGGTCTATCCAGCCTTTAGCGCGCCGTCGGAAAGAACCGTTATTTTCTTGCGCAGAGCGTCGATCAGCCGTGTGGCATTGCCTGGTTCGACGAGCCCGCTGAAATCCGAACGCTGCGTCGCCACTTTGCTGATCGTGCCGTCGAAGAGCACGTCGGTGATTTTCCAGGCTCCGCTGCTTGGGGTCATGACGTAGTCGAGCCGTGTCTTCTGTCCATCGGCAGCAATCAGGTTCGTCGTAACGATGCGCCGCGTTCCAAGGGAGCGGACGTTTGGTTGAATTTCGAAACGCTGACCATTAAAATGATCAAAGCTCTTTACGTAGGTCGCGACTGTGTATTCCGTGAAAAGCGATTGCAACGTTGCTTTCTGTGCGGGAGGAAGCGTCGACCAGAACAAGCCAACAGAGATCGCAAGAATCTCCGGCAGATCGTAGACACGTTCCAGTACCGGCTTAAGGGTATCGAATCTTTTGGCAAAACTTACTTTCGCACCCGCCGCCTTCATCGTTGCGATCAGCGCCGAATCTAATGACTTGATGGGCGCGACTTCAGGCGGCAGGGCGGCGGCAAACGCGATCCCGGCTCCGAGAGCGACTGTCGACGTGGCTAAAAAGGACAATACGAGGAATCGGCGTTTCATGACCCGAGCAGATAGCGTCATTGCGCCGAAAATACGACCGGGGCTGGGCGGTTTTTTGCACTCGAACCGGATTGGAGAGCCAAAAGGGCGTGCGCCACTATGTCCTTGGCGGTTAGGCCAGCATCAATCAGCTGACCGGCAGGCGTATTGTGATCGATAAACCGGTCGGGTAGCGTCATGGGCCGGAACTTTATGCCCCGATCTACCACGCCGCTCCACGCCAAATGATGTCCAACCGCGGCACCAAAGCCTCCGGCACTGCCATCCTCGATCGTAATCAGTACTTCGTGGTGGCGAACGAGATTGTCGATCATGGCCGTGTCAAGTGGCTTCATAAACCGCGCGTCGACGACGGTGGTGGGATGGCCGTGAGCGGTGAGCTCGTCAGCTGCTTTGAGAGCATCGTGAACTCTTGGCCCGAGGGCCAGAACTGCGATTGTTCCACCTTCACGCAAAACGCGGCTGCGGCCAATTTCCCAGGGAGTGCCGCGGGTCGGGAGGGTGACGCCTACCCCTTCGCCACGTGGGTAGCGGAACGCCGACGGACGATCGTCGATGGCGGCTGCCGTCGCGACGCAGTGCATCAACTCGGCTTCGTCTGAGGGCGCCATGATAACAATTCCTGGCAAACACCCCAGATAGGCAAGATCATAGGCGCCCGCGTGGGTTGCACCATCGGCTCCGACCAGGCCGGCGCGATCCATCGCAAAACGGACGGGCAGGGACTGGATAGCGACGTCATGGATAACCTGGTCATAGGCACGCTGCAGAAACGTCGAATAAATCGCGCAGAAGGGTGCCATTCCTTCGGTGGACATGCCCGCCGCAAAAGTCACGGCGTGCTGTTCCGCGATCCCAACATCGAACATGCGATCCGGGAACCGCTTGCTGAAAGCATCAAGGCCCGTACCGCCAGGCATCGCCGCCGTTACGGCGACAATTCGTTTATTCGCCTCGGCCTCGGCAATCAGAGCCTGTGCAAAGACTTGGGTATATGAAGGTGGACCGGGCGGAGCCTTAGCCTGTTCGCCGGTAACGACGTTGAATTTGGAAACGCCGTGGTATTTGTCTGCAGACGCTTCGGCGGGGGCATAGCCTTTCCCTTTTTGTGTTACGACGTGCAGCAGCACCGGCTCGTCTCCGTCTGCGTCACGAAGATTCCGAAGGACCGGCAACAGGTGATCCAGGTTGTGCCCGTCGATCGGACCGACGTAGTAAAACCCGAGTTCCTCAAAGAGCGTGCCGCCAGTGAGAATACCCCGGGCATACTCTTCCGCGCGTTTCGCGGTGCGTTCTAGCGGGCGCGGAAAGCGTCTGGCCATCCGTGCAGCGAAATCGCGCAGGCTTAGAAAACTGCGTGAAGAGATCAGCCGCGAGAGGTACGCGCTCATGGCGCCAACGGGTGGCGCGATAGACATGTCGTTGTCATTGAGTACGACAATGAGGCGCGATTTACTTGCACCGGCGTTGTTCATGGCTTCGTACGCCATACCCGCACTCATTGCACCGTCGCCGATAACCGCAATAACGTTGTTGTGCCCCGGTGAGTCATGCAGGAGGTCGCGAGCCACGGCCATCCCAAGCCCGGCAGAGATCGATGTCGAGGAATGGGCGGCGCCAAACGGATCGTATTCGCTCTCGGACCTTCTCGTGAAGCCGGACAGGCCGCCCGGTTGCCGTAGTGTCCGGATTCGGTCCCGGCGGCCAGTGAGGATCTTATGCGGATACGTCTGATGCCCGACATCCCAGATCAGACGGTCACGTGGAGTCTCGAACACAGCGTGAAGAGCCACCGTTAGTTCGATGACTCCGAGTGAAGCTCCCAGATGGCCGCCGGTAACGGAAACAGCGTCGATTGTCTCGGCACGCAGTTCATCCGCCAGCTGCCGGAGTTGATCGGTAGAGAGGTTACGGAGATCAGCCGGAACGTTAATGCGATCGAGTAGAGGCGCACGCGGGGGCATCAGCGGCGGACCTCAATAGCGTTCAATGTGCACGGGAGCTCTGCCGTGATGTATGCGATTATCATCCCTTAATTCTCCGATACTTTTCTTCCAATCGCCACAACCTCCGCTGTCCAAAGACAAAGACGGGGAAGCAATAGCAGCATAGACACATCTCAGGTTGGTGACATATAAGACACGTCGCACCATGTGAAAACAACCTCCGGGAGCACTCGTCTTGCCGTGACCGAAAAACGGTGCAATTTTGTCACAGTTTTTTGGATGCTCGGAATATTTTCCGGAAGCTGGAGTTGGGTTGCCCTTGCGCAACCGCGTTATCATGACTTATCTGATCCAATGCGGGCGGGATCAGCCCGCATGCAGGCGCGATCGCGGGCGATGCGCATAATGTTGAGAAGGTCAAAACCGCAATGGATATGCCGCCGATCCAGATGGAACCGGAAGTCGCTGAAAGTCGCCCGGCGTCGGCAGGGGCTAAAAATCTGAAGGTGCTTCTCGCACAGCCGCGCGGTTTCTGCGCCGGTGTCGAGCGGGCCATTGAGATCGTCGAGCGGGCGCTCGAGAAATTTGGCCCCCCCATCTATGTCCGGCACGAGATTGTACATAACCGCCATGTCGTGGAGGACTTGCGTTCGCGCGGTGCAGTATTTGTGGACGAGATTTCCGAGGTGCCGGAAGGCGCTATCACCGTATTTAGTGCCCATGGCGTGGCCAAGAAGGTCCAGCGGGATGCACAAGAGCGGGAGTTGCCCGTTATCGATGCTACCTGTCCATTGGTTGCCAAAGTACACTCTGAGGGCAGGCGTTATGCTGCGCAGGGTCGGGAAATCGTTTTGATTGGACACGCAGGCCATGCGGAAGTTGAGGGGACAATTGGCCAGATCGACGGTACCGTCTACCTTGTACAAACTGTTGACGACGTTGCAGCGTTGAAGGTTCATGATGCCGAGAAGCTGGCGTATATTACGCAGACGACCCTGTCCGTGGACGACACGCGCGGCATCATTGCCGCGCTGAAAAGCCGCTTCCCCTCAATCATGGGACCGGATGTTCGGGATATCTGCTACGCCACGCAGAATCGCCAGGAAGCGGTTCGGCATCTTGCCGAGCAAGTCGATGTCATTCTCGTGGTAGGAAGTCGCAATTCGTCAAATTCCAACCGGTTGCGGGAAATTGGCGAAGATCTGGGTTGCAGGGCTTACCTGATCGATGATGCCGACCATTTGGATCCGTCGTGGTTTGACGGTGTCGAACGCGTCGGCCTTACCGCCGGGGCTTCCGCGCCAGAGATCCTGGTTCTGGGGGTGCTGGAGGGTCTGAAACGTTTTGGTTCGGTCGAGGTGGAGACACTGGCAGGAACGCCTGAGGATGTTCGCTTTAAACTACCTGTCGAAGTCGCGGATCTCTGATTGAGTTCCCACTACGTGTTTGAGCAGATTTCGAGGAGTTCCCGATGGGTGTGCCGCTAAACCAGACAATCAAGGTAGGCGCCTATGTGCTTCGGCAACACCTGACCGGCCGCAAGCGCTACCCATTGGTGCTGATGCTGGAACCGCTCTTTCGCTGCAATCTCGCTTGCGCGGGATGTGGCAAGATCGATTACCCGGCGCCAATTCTGAACCAGCGTCTGTCGGTGGAAGACGCTTTGGAGGCGGTCGATGAATGTGGCGCACCGGTCGTCGCCATCGCAGGCGGGGAACCGCTGTTGCATAAGGAGATGCCCGAAATTGTCGAGAAAATTTTGGCTCGGGGCAAGTTCATTTACCTATGCACCAACGCACTGCTGCTGGAAAAGAAGATCGATCAGTATCGGCCGCACAGGAATTTTTGTTGGGATGTGCATCTCGACGGAGACCGCGAAATGCATGATCAGGCGGTCAGCCAAGAGGGCGTGTACGACCGCGCCGTATCTGCGATCAAGCTCGCTAAGGCAAAAGGTTTTCGGGTATCCATCAACTGTACACTGTTCGAGGGAGCGGACCCAACGCGGGTCGCTTCGTTTCTTGATGCGGTCAACGAGATTGGCGTCGACGGGGTAATGACCTCCCCGGGATACGCGTACGAGCGAGCACCGGATCAGGAGCATTTCCTGAATCGCCAGCGGACGAAAGAGTTGTTTCGAGCGATTTTCCGGGCGGGAAAGAAGCGTGGGCGGGTCTGGAAATTCAACCAATCTCCGCTCTTCCTTGATTTTCTTGCAGGTAACCAGACCTATGCGTGTACCCCGTGGGGCAATCCGACTCGCAATGTCTTCGGTTGGCAGCGGCCATGCTATCTGCTTGGCGAAGGCTACGTGAAAAGTTTCAAGGAGCTAATGGAGACGACGGACTGGGATAAATACGGCGTCGGAAATTACGAGAAATGTGCCGACTGCATGGTCCATTCTGGCTTCGAAGCAACGTCCGTGGTGGATTCAGTGAAGCATCCTTGGAAGCTTGCAAAACTTGCCCTCAGCGGCATTCGGACGGAAGGGCCGATGGCTCCCGAAATTCCGCTCGATCATCAGCGTCCGGCAGAATACGTATTTTCTAGGCACGTCGAACAGAAACTTGCCGAAGCGCTGGCTAAACCCGCTCCAGCTGAAGCGGCCGAATGATCTGGGAGACCTGTGCGTGGGTAGGCGTAGACACGGGCGTTGATGGCTGATTCTCTGGGCTCTCCATGATGGAGAGCCGCGCATCGCGCATCGTTTGATGGGTTAGGAGGGTTTTGGTTTTGCTGGGCGCGGGCGAGCGACATCATCGCTAGACACGCTTGCCTCCTTGGTCGATTGGAATCTGATAGCGATGCTCCTCTTTGATCCGCTCTACCCGGCGGCGAAGGGTGAAGCTGCCTGGCCCCCTCTTGCGATGGTCAAGGCGT
>JAJZCS010000087.1 GCA_021829055.1 Pseudomonadota bacterium | reverse complement strand
TGATCGGCCGCCGTCCGGCAGCGGGACCGCTCGACCGGGGTGCGCATCAAATGCTCTGCTCTGAAGCTCGCTGACCAGCTGCGCCAACCTGTTCGTAAACGCCTCCCGGCTTCGGAAACGGCAACTACGCGATCCCGGATGAGACAGCTGCCTTCCACAACCAACCGCGCGCGGACCCACCAGATCATTCAATTCTATGGCGCCCCAGAAGCTGCTCAAATCGCTTTAGAGCCGCCCTCGCATCTTCTGAACCCCGCTGAAGCTCGCGATCGCCAAAGAACCGTCTTTCACACAGCGCATCATATGCCTTCTGAAATCCTTCTGTCTTGTATATCTCCAGAATCGACATTGCCCGCACCGACGCCTCTTCAGAGAGAGTTACCGTCTTCGCGAATTGAAGACCGATTTCTCTCCCTCGCACCCAGCAGCATCTCGCATCAACCGTCGCCCCGTCAGCCGAGCGGACAACGACCTGGTCCGGAATAGACATCGGCAACGCCGTTTCAACCCTCAAACCCTCCGGCGATTCATTGATGACCAGACAGTCAATAACGCTATGGCCCTTGCCAAAAATCAGTTTCACCCGCTTAAGTGCCCGCGTCCGGGTGTGTTGGCGTCTGTCACTATCGCTGTTCCGTTCCAAAGCAACCGCCCCTCGCTATGGGTCTCGATCCAACCCTCACTTCACCTATTAGGGATGCCGCCCGGCCACGACCGGCACGCCCGACAAATACACACCCCTCCCGCGCCGCCGCAAGCACTTCTCTCATAAGCGAACAACCCCCTCACCACCTCTCGTACACTTCCGCTGTGCCGCCGCCCCGCACCTGTCCCTCGCTCCCTAAGTCCATCATCCGTCCTGATCGCGGCCGGCACCTTTCCCTGTTACAGCCCAAACGTTTTGGCCGGTCGCTCAATACCCGACTGTCTTGATCGCCAACCTGCTGACCGGCCAGATCTGCACGCCTCCTTGCCAGTTGGTTGACCTCGTGCGAAGCCCCCTGGCCCGCTTCGCTTCTACCGACTCACAAAATTCGACTTCCCGATTCCACCCGCTACCGGAAGCAACCCAACCCATGCACCCGATCGTTCCTCGATTTTCTGCCCTGTTTCCAGGTCCTTGTTAGGAACCAGTAGATCTTCCCATCGACCTATGTCATAACAATGCACTGTTGTGCCACGGGCGGTTACGCTATCGTTCGATTGCACAGAACGCCGCTGGAAACAGTGGCAGCAGAAGACGAAGGGTCTAAGCATGGCCTTCACCCGTCTTGTTGGTCCGGGTGAACCCTGCTGAAGTTGAGACTACGGTCGCCGGCTATCAATGAGGGAGGAGCGTTGTGACGCATCGTAGAAATCTGTTCCTTGTGCTTGGCCCGCTTCTCGCCGCTCCGCTCCCTCTTTACGCAGCCTCTCCGGCCACCGATACCCAACTTCTTGTTCTGAAGGAGAAACTGAAACATCAGGACGCCGTCCTCGCGAGGCAGCAGGATCGGCTGAACGCCCAACTGGAGCAGATCCAGTCTGAACTTCAGGCAGTCCAGGCGGAGCGCAACCAGATCGCCACTCTCACGGGTGGTCCACAACCATCGACGCCGACAAGCACTCCCTATGCCCCCACTGCCGCCGCAACGACGGCAGCAATTCCGCCCCTCACCCAGACGGCTCAGCCAACCGCAGCGGTAACCACCCCGCAACCCGCACAGGAAAACGTCGCCCAGACTCAACAGGCGCAGGCCGAAAAAAGCAGAAAAGAACAAGCGAGACTGGTGTTGCAAACCAACACTGCCCTGTCGCAGGCCGGTGGTGTTCTCACACCCAAAGGAACGCTCGTGATCGAGCCATCAATGAGTTACAGCTACTACAATACAAACCAGATCAACGTAAACGGCTTCACAATTGTTCCTGGAATCACATTCGGAAACATCAATATAAACAAAGTCGACGAGAATCTCTATCAACAGGAATTGACCTTACGATATGGCTTGACAAACCGGTCCGATATTTACGTACGCGTTCCGTTCGAGGAAGGGTACAGCACGACCGTTACCTCCCCGGTTCTGGTCGGCCAGACCGTTGCTCCGCTTTCCACAAGCGCGCACGCATTCAATTTGGGGGACATACAGTTGGGCGGCAGTTATCAGCTCAACGAAGGTTCCCCGACCATGCCGATCTTCGTTGCAAACCTGAACTTCAAGACGGCAACAGGAACCAGCCCGTTCAGTGTACCCGTTTTCACAAGCAATACCCCGGACGGTATCTATCTTGCCGGAGTGGACAAGAGACTCCCCACAGGGACAGGTTTTTATCAGATTCAGCCAAGCCTGACCGTTCTCTATCCAACAAGCCCGGTTATTCTCTTTGCCAATGTCCAGTATATCTACAACTTTGAGAGAAACGTTCCGATTCAGAGCCTCTCGGGGGGCGCTCCGACGTACGCCAAACTGCAACCGGGCAACGGTATCGGCGTTTCCTTCGGTATGGGCTTCTCCCTCAATGACAGGACTTCGTTCAGCATCGGGTACGAAGAGGATCAGTTCTTCAACGAGAGCCAGAACGGTTCACCGATAAAGGGAACCGCTTATGACCTTGGCGCCTTCGATTTCGGCCTGGGTTACCAGATAACACACAACATCAGTGCCGATGTTGGCGTAAGCATCGGCGTGGGACCGAACGCACCTGCCTCCGAAATTCTGGTGCGGCTCCCTATCAGCATGAATCTCTTCCAATAAGGATACTAACGCCGCCAATACCGCTTCCGACGGCGGGCCAGCTGCGTTCGCGTTGAATGCTTCGGTTTTCGTGTGTTTTTCATAACAGGGCTTTGGTCAGCCTTGCTTTTTTGTAATTCAGTCCGTTCAGCATCGAAAACAGTTCGTCATGACCACACGTCACGTCAAATCCAGGTGGCGAGCTGTACCAGCTCCCGCAAGAAGCTCATCACAATCCACCGCCTGCCTGATGCGGCCAACGAGGCAAGATTCAAATTTCGTTAAAGACAGAACACGGGTCAAAATCGGAGCCTAGGATCCGAGCCTGTTATTCCTGTGGTACCAGAACTTCACAGCCGTTGGACCCAGGACGTCTTCCGCCTCACCAGGAGCAGCCGATGCGGCAAGAGCCCAGCCCACGATGAGAAATACCCATCCCGCGGTGGGAATGGTGAAGATGCTGCTGGTGGAAGCAATGGGCCAGAAGAGGAGGCAGAAGGCGACGAACAGGCCGGTTTGCTGGGGCGCACGCCGTGGCCGTACTGCGCGTACGATCTTGGCGAACCATAATGCCACCAGTGTTACAAACAGGATGATCCCAGGTACGCCAGCCATTGTCGCGGTCTGCAGGTAATAATTGTGCGGGTGAAGATTGCAGCCTCCCAGACCTGGGCGTGGGGCGGTTGGAATACCGTAGGCGCGCAAACCGTGAAAATAGGCCGGGTTGGAGCAAAAGTCGCGAAACCCCTCGAATCCCACGCCGAGCCACGGGTGGGCGATCACCATCACCGCCGCTCGGGTATAGATCTGCCCGTACGGGCTCGCTGCAAAGTGCAACATCTGTCGGGTAAATTCCAGAACCAGCTTGCCGTATGTCGGCGGAGAAATCACCGGTAGCGCGGCGATCACAACTGCCCCGATGACGAGAGCCGTGATCGCCGGGAGGCGGAAGCGACGGACGATCAACGCCGAAATCACAAGCCCGAGCAACATCAACAGGTTCGGCATGCGCTGCCCGATCAGCACCATGGTCAGTACCAGAAAGACAAATGCTGAACCGCCGGCGATACGAGCCCGCCGGTCATCATGCTGAATCAGCAGCAGCAGAAACGGCATCAGCCCCGGAAACAGCGTCTTGAAAAAGGTACTGCCGGCACGCGGCTTGAAGAATGGGCCCGTAAGCGACCCGTCGCTCCAGCGCGGGAAGCCTTCGATATTGTGGCCGGTGAGGTACTGCTGCCAGCACTCGATCACAAGCCAAAGAGCGAGAACAGCCATCATGAATCCGAGCCATCGCCGGTGGCGCGCATCCACCAGCACCCACGCCTCGAGGGCTGCGCAGAACAGCAGCAGCCGCACCATCACCAGCGCCTCAAGCATGGAATGCACGGGGCCAGAGTAGGCCGACGACGCCAGGACCAGCACCCAGAATGCTCCTGCGACCAGTACCCAGGTCCGGCGTGTCCATTCCCACTCGCCACTCCCACAGGAGTGAAGCAGGAACAGGATGGCGACCGTTGAGATCAACCCATCGGCGATGGCACGGCCATAGAAGAGGAAGATGGGCACCAGCAGGGTGGCAACAAAAGCCATCCTGTTGAGTATATCCTGCTGCGCCGCCAATCGCGGCGAATGAGAGGCGATGCGAATGTTCATGGACCGCTCATGCCTCATCAGACGATGCCGCGCCATAGGTTTTGAACAGGCTGTCGCCATGTCTGGATTTAGGTGGATTGCCGACCAGCGCCTGCCGTGTGGCGCCGGGGTCGAGCAGGTGCACATGAAATTCATGATCTCGTGACGGCACGATGGTGACAAGGCAGGTCGGATTTCGGCAAGCGTGCTCCGGCGGGCTTCCCCAGGAACGCTATCGCGGAACGTGAAACGACGAGAGTCCGGCGTGAGGAACCGCCCCTCGCACCGCCGGCGTCCATGACATTCAGCTCTTATTTCCCCTTCCCGGACCGACGAATTCTGTTGATCTGAACGCCTCTCGCGCCGATTATACGCCGAGGCGCTGTCCAGGACCGGCCAGCCGGCGTCATCAGCCCGCATCGTCGGCGGGAGGAGTGCTGGGCGGCCCGCGCAACATCAGACCATGATGGAGATTTCCAGTGCTCTCGGCCTTGATATCCGTTTTCAGCGACCAGGATCCGGGTATTCGGGGCAAGGTTGTCGGCTCGTACATCTTCCTCTTTGCTCTCAATATCACGGCCTGGCTCACGACGCTGCTCGTGTTTCAGCATAATGCCGTGCTGCTCGGCTTTTCCGTGCTCGCCTACGCATTCGGCCTGCGCCACGCGGTCGATGCTGATCACATTGCAGCGATTGACTGTGCAACGCGAAAGCTCATGCAGAAAAACGCCCGACCGGCCATGGTCGGATTCTTCTTCTCGATGGGGCACTGCCTGGTGCTGGTGATCGCGACGGCGGCAATCGCGCTGGCCACCGTAACGATCAATGCCCGCTTTGCCGCGTTGAATCACATGGCGGGGGTCATCGGCACCCTCGTGTCAACGTTGTTTCTGTTCGCCATGGCAGTGATCAATGCCGCAGTGGCGATATCGGTCTATCGGGCCTTCCGTGAAGCTCGCCTCACGGGCCATTACGCGGACGACGATCTCGACATCCTGCTGAACCGACGGGGTATCATGTCCCGCCTGCTGCGGCCGTTGTTCCGCCTCGTGACCAGAAGCTGGCACATGCTGCTCATAGGCTTCCTGTTCGGCCTCGGACTGGATACGGCAACCGAGGTGAGCTTGCTCAGCATGGGCGGGATTGAGGCCGTCAGGGGCGCATCTGTGTGGGCGATCATGTTGCTGCCTGCCTTGTTCGCGGCAGGAATGTCGCTCGTTGACACAACAGACGGCATCCTGATGCTGGGTGCCTATGGCTGGGCATTCGTCAAGCCCGTCCGCAAACTCTATTATAACCTGACCATCACAGTCGCCTCCATTTTCGTAGCCTCTACCGTCGCCGGCATTGAAATGTTGGCCCTGCTCTCGGGAGCACTGAAGCTTCGCGGAAGTTTCTGGAGCACGATGAATACCCTCAACGACAGATATTTCGGCGTGGTGGGCTTTCTGATCATCGGCGTGTTTGCCGCAAGCTGGGTTGTTTCGATCCTCATTTACAGGCTCAAGCGCTTTGATGAACTGGAAATCCTCGTGGCAAAACCGGAGCCATAAAGCCGTACAGCGTGAGAATCCATGGCGGCGAACATCGCCGCCACATCGCTGTCGGAAAAAACACCACCACACCCGAACACGACAGCCGCTCCGGGTCGACGATGCGTCGTCACGCGGTTGCACTTCCCGACACCAACTTCCGTGCAGCAGGTGAGGGCAATGCTGGACCTGCGGGCCGGCCCATCTCACAATTTCGGCAGCCGTAGCGTTCTGCCTGTCGGCCTGATGATCAGAACAGGCGGTCATCCGCGCATTGGTGGCTTGACCGGGCGCCTTTCCTGGCGTCGCATGCGCCGATGGATCGTCATCCCTTCCCATCACGGGCGGCAGGCGGCCGCGTAGATCACGAGATCCTCGCCGGTCTCGTGGAACGCGTCACCTTCCATAACCCCGAAAATGGCTTCTGCGTTCTTCGGGTCACGGCTCGCGGCTTGCGTGAACTGGCAACCGTGATAGGCCACGCCGCCACGATCAGCGCCGGCGAGTGGATTACCGCAAGCGGCGAGTGGGTGACTGACCGCACGCATGGCAGGCAATTCCGCGCTCAATTCCTGAAAACCTCGGCGCCGGCCACGCCGGAAGGCATCGAGCGCTATCTTGCCTCGGGAATGATCCACGGCATCGGCCCCGTCTATGCCAGAAAGCTTGTCCAGGCCTTTGCCGAAAAGGTTTTCGACGTGATCGAGACGCATCCTCACCGGTTGCGCGAGATCGAGGGGATCGGGGAGATCCGCGCCCGGCGCATCGCCGACGCCTGGTCTGATCAGAAAATGATCCGCGACATCATGATCTTCCTGCACGGCCACGGTGTCAGCACGGCCCGGTCCGTCCGGATCTTCAAGACATACGGGACCGACGCCATCCAGGTGATGAGTGAAAACCCTTATCGTCTGGCACGCGATATTCGCGGCATTGGCTTCAAGACAGCCGACACCATTGCCATGCGGCTGGGCATCGACAGGCAAGCCATGATCCGCGCGTGTGCCGGTATCGGGTATGCGCTGTCAGAGGCAACGGATGATGGCCATTGCGGCTTGCCGCTCGGCGAACTCCTGGCTCTCGCCGAGCGGCTGCTGGAAATCCCCGTCGATCTGGTCCGCACGGCTCTCGATCTCGAACTGGCGGACGGATCGGTGGTGGCAGACCGCGTCGGCGAAACGGACTGCATTTTTCTTGCAAAGCTGTATCATGCCGAACGGGGCATCGCCGAACGCCTCCGCGCGATTGCCACGAAACCGTTACCGTGGCGCAATATCGATACCAGCCGCGCAATCCCTTGGGTGGAGCACCGCATCCGGTTGACCCTCGCGGAAAGTCAACGCGCCGCCGTCCAGCTGGCCTTGACCACAAAGCTTCTGGTGATCACCGGCGGCCCTGGTGTCGGCAAGACCACGATCATGAAAGCCATTCTCCAGATTCTTGCCGCCAAGGCAGCTCGGATCCTGCTGGCCGCCCCTACCGGCCGAGCGGCCAAACGACTGAGCGAAACGACGGGGCTGGAGGCCAAAACCATCCATCGACTGCTGGAGATCAATCCGCGGACCGGCGGCTTCCGAAGGGGCGCCGAGCATCCCCTGGAGTGCGACCTTCTCGTCGTCGACGAAGCATCCATGATCGACGTGCCGCTGATGCACGCCCTGACCAGGGCCGTCCCGGACCATGCCGCGCTGCTCGTGGTAGGCGACGTCGACCAACTACCCTCCGTCGGGCCCGGCCAGGTCCTCGCTGACCTGATCAGCTCGGAGCGTGTGCCGGTCATCCGCCTGACCGAGATTTTTCGCCAGGCCGCGTCAAGCCGGATCGTCGCCGCAGCACATCGCGTCAACCGGGGAGACTTACCCGATCTCGCGCCCGCCAGCCCGCAAAGCGATTTTCATTTCATCCCGGCCGAGGATGCGGAAACCGCCGTTG
>JAJZCS010000086.1 GCA_021829055.1 Pseudomonadota bacterium | reverse complement strand
TTTCGGGTCCGTTCTAGCCAACCAGCCTTCTTTTCCCGACCGTAGTGCAGAACACGTGCACGTTCGACGGTGACCAGACCGCTCTGCATCATGCGGTCAAGGATTGGTAAAAATGTTTCTATCGTGTCCGGACTGTCAACGATTTCGATGATCACCGGGTGGTCGTCCGAGAACGGCAATAGGTGACTTTCATGGATCTGCTTCGTATGACCAAATCCAAGTGTGCCACGCAGGACGGTGGCGCCGGCAAGATTATGGTCGCGAGCGGCATGGACGATTGCGACGAACAAGGACGTCACACCGTGGCGGTCGGCCGAACTGATATAGATGCGGAGGAGTAGGGCCTCGTTTGGGAGTTCCATGGCTTTTTCCTCGTGGTTTCTGATTTCGGGTCAAGCAGGCGCCTGCGAGCTCGGGACAATCATCCGCGCTTTCAGTGCCTCCATAGTGATCATTCCTGAGGCGATCATGGGCTCGATGACTGGCAAAAACGCTTCAATCCGATTCGGGCGATCGATAATCTCAACCACAATCGGCTGGTGCGCTCCTGTATCCACGTTGACGCCGGTTCTGATATCACGAGAGACGCCGAATCCCATCGGTGCAGGGAGTACCGTGCCGCCGGAAAGCCCGGCTTTAATCGCCGTCTCGAGGATGATTCGGTAGAGGGGGCGACCCTCCATCATATCGTCCTCGCTCAGAAAAACCCGGAGCAGGAGAGCGTCTTCCATGATACGCATCAAGGCGTTCCTTTAAATTCATGGCGAATGCACGCCCGAAGACCATGTTAGCCGAGTGTAGCGCTAATCGTTTATTCTTGTCAGTAGAAAACGGCGTTCACGTGACGGGCTCGATCCAAAAGTAAGCGGCCGCGGTCGCATCACACCGGTCGCCCGCGGACGACCGAATGCTCGGTACGCGGTCGATGGGTGTTATGAGCGGATCGGCGCAGACAAGATGCTCGATCCAAAAGCGGATGATCAGATCGGCCAATCATGCTGCGGCGGGCGAGTGCGTGGTGATTTGGACACCGCGGGGCGTGCCGCATCCTTCTGTGACCTCTAACAGGGAGCAACAGCCCCCCACTGTGGTGTGATCCACGCCCTGCACGGAGGCTGTAGGACAGAAAATTTGCCGTGTCATGATGGTCGGGCAGTCCATTTTTTCGTCCTAAAGATTGCGTGCCACGTAGGCGCCAAAAAAAACGGCAACGAAGCCGAGCACGATGGAAAGTAACAAATAGAGCAGCGCCTTCGCGAATTCGCCGTTCTCGACGAGCATCAGTGTTTCGAGTTCGAAAGTCG
The DNA here is from genome assembly GCA_021829055.1 of Pseudomonadota bacterium. Lineage (GTDB taxonomy): Bacteria > Pseudomonadota > Alphaproteobacteria > Acetobacterales > Acetobacteraceae > Acidiphilium. Next base: position 6,569 of record JAJZCS010000086.1, on the reverse strand, counting down.
AAAAAGTAGTGTAGCCGCCCAGAAAGCCTGTCAGGAGCCCGGTTCGGATGGCGGGGTCGATAGCGAGCCGCTCAGCGGTTTCGACGAACAGAAAGCCTATCAGGAATGACCCCAGCACGTTGATACTCAGAACGGCGATCGGAAATTCACGGCCGTAAACGTTCTGCACCAGGATGGTTTGGCCGTAGCGCGCCCAGCAGCCGAGCGTGCCAAAGATCGCAATGGCGATCAGCGTTCGTAGCATCAAAGCCTCTTGCTGTTCAAAAAAGTGAAATCACGAGTATGATCGTGAGCAGAATGCCGATAATCCCGAGGTAGAGGTTGAGATAGCCTGACTGCAGGACGCGAATGCGTCGCGCAAGACCATTTACCATACGCACCGCCGGGCCGAACAGTAACGGTCCGAAAATAGGGGCGACATCATGCTCGAAGCGAAGACGACTCACGAAATAGGGCGACAGGCTGGTGTCAACTCCGGTTTCAGCGCGCGGTCGGTACACAAAGCTGTAAAAGGTCCTTAACGAATTCGAGAACGTCAACGCGGTGGTCGCACCTCGCCGATCGAGGCGGGCAGAACCTCCGCACCACACCGGCGCGCGGCGCACGGGAAAGCGTCTCGAGAGAACGACCAGCGCAATCGGCACAAGGGCTAGAAGCGGCATCACAATCACCAGCTTCGAGGGGGAGATAAAAGCAAACCTGTCTGTCAGCGGCACCAGGAGCCAGCCGGGCGCCATTCGGGTAGCCGCATCGACGGCAGGGTCAACGGGCCACGCACGGGACAGCGCGCCAAGCCACGTGGGCATGCCAACCGCCAAGGCAAGGACGGAACACCCAAGCAGGCCAACCGCAATTTGATGCCAGGCGGTTATTCGCGCACCGTCGTTTGCTGCGCGTCCCTGCAGCCCGATGCCGAAGAGCTTGACGAAAGTCGCGAAGGCAATTGCTGCGGTCAAGGCGAGGCCGGCGCCGGTGAGCACGAGGATCAGACGGCCCGTGAGCCCCGGCAGGTGGAATCCCTGAAACACGGTCTGAAACATGAACCATTCTGAAACGAAGCCGGCTTGAGGTGGCATGGCCGCGAGACTCATTGCTGCAAAAAGCGCGCCCAGTCCAAAGAAAATAGTGTTTGCGCGTAGTAGCCCGTCTTGGCGGATGGCGTAGCTGCCGCTTGCGCCGAATATGCCGTCCGCAGCAAGAAACAAGGCGCCTTTGGCAAGAGCATGGCCGGCAAGGTGAAGGAGTGCGACGGTAAAAGCGAGGGCGGCGAGGAGGGGAAGATGTCCTGCCGAAAAAAGCAGCGATGCGCCGAGCGCAGTTGCGCCCACTGACGCGTTCTCGGCCGACGAAAAGGCGAGCAACGCACGCCAATCCTCCTGCTGAAAGGCGTAAAGTGCCGTAAGGATCGCGCTGACCACGCCGACGGCGCAGAGTGCGATACCAAAGTCTTGATCAAGCACAGCAGGGAGCCAGACCGTGAGGCCGCGGGCCAGACCAAAGAATGCAGCATTCAGAACGATCCCGGACAATACGGCACCAGTTGCCCCGGAAGCTGCGCCATACGCACCCGGAAACCATTCATAGAACGGAAGCAGGCCTAGCTTGGCGCCGAATCCAACCAGCAGGAGAAAGCCTGCAAGGGCGGCGATGTAGAAAGGAAGATTGGGGCCAGCTTGGGTGAAATCAGCGAAGTCGAGTGAACCGGCCGATGTTCCAAAAATCAGAACCGCCGCAAGCAGTGCAACGGCGCCAAGTTCCAGCAGTCCGAGCATGAACAGGGTGCGTGTACCCACACCGTCTGCGAGCCTGTCGCCGAGGATCATTGCCGCGCCGCCTAAGCTCATGACCTCCCAGGCGATCAGGAACGCAGCGCCTTGCGTCAGGCCAAATACACCGAGCGCGCCAAGCAGACTCATGGACAGGCCAAAAAGCCAGAACCGCGCACCACCGCCCGGGGAGCCCAGTAATGCGGCTGCCATGGCCGGTGCCAACCCAAAGCCAAGCAGCCATAGAGCGGCAGGCGACAGGGCAAATCCGGTATCATCCTCGCCAATACGCAACAATGGCAAACTGGTCGCAGCAGTGTCGTGAGGCAGTGCCAGGACCGCAGCGATCATGCCCGCAGTGCACCCCAATGCCGCAACCCCGCGGCCAATGGCCAATCTTCTCCCCAGCAGGGCAATCATGGCAGCCGCAAGCCACAGTACTGCAGCCATGGCGATCAGATCATTTGTCATTCATCCGTCCCCGCTGGAGGCGCTGTTGCATCCGCCCGAGAAACATCAGCAGAGCCTCGATTATCGCCGCTGGGTTCGGTGGGCACCCTGGCAAGTAAAGATCAACAGGAAATACGCCCTCGAGACCGGAAAGGCATGGCCCGCCCGGCGCGATTCCTCCTGAAACTGCGCAGGTGCCGCAAGCCATGACCCAACGCGGTTCCGGCATGGCTTCCCAGGTTCGGCGCAGCGGTTCCAGCATGGCCCGCGTGACCGGGCCAGTGACGAGCAGGAGGTCGGCAAAACGGGGGGAGGGCGTATAGAAAATACCAAGCCGGTGCAGGTTGTAAAATGGATTGTTCAACGCCTGTAGTTCTGATTCACAACCGTTACATGATCCTGCGTCGACGTGGCGAACGTGCAAACTGCGACGGAAGCCGTGGCGCGACGGGGAGGGGCGGGCAACAGGCGTTACAGAAATATCTGTTCTAAGATCGTCACGTGCACGCACACCGAACGCCCAGTTGTTACTTTCAGTTAGCGCGTCGGTCGGGCACACTTCGACGCAGAGGTGACAGACGACGCAACGCCCATAATCGAGATCCAGCCGTTCCTCTGCAAGAGCGATGGCTCGGGTTGGGCAAACATCGGCGCAAATGGAGCAGCCGGCGTCGCAGCGTTCCGGCTCAAGCCGCGGCATGCCAATCACGCCGTCCTGGCCATCCGGTCCGGGCTTCAACGGCCAACGTGTCGTTGCCGTTCCCTCGGCAAGGCCTATCAGCGTCCAGAGAGCCATCTGCAATCCCCTTTCATCGCGCGCATCCGGCGATGGTCAATCCGAAGCTTGCCTCGTTGATCGCGTAATCCATCATGTTCGTGTTGTGCACTGTGTAGGGAAAAACACGCCAATTCGAAAATGATGGTGACTTGATCTTTACGCGGGCAAGCCTCCCGTCTTCCTCGAAATGGACAGCGTAAATCAGTGTGCCTCTTGGCGATTCCGCCCAGCCCAACGCTTCCCTGTTCGGTGGAGGCAGGCAGGGGATCCGGATTTTTCCTGTTGGTGTTAGGGTAATCGCACGCTGGATCATGAGAATGGAATTTTCGATTTCGGCGATCCGCACGCGGGCGCGGGCATTGGCATCACCTGTTTCATGGGTCGCCACGGAAAACGCGAGATCGGGATCGGCGTAGGCGGCGTAGGTGTGGTCACGCCGCAGATCACGGTCGAGACCGGAAGCGCGGGCAACCGGGCCAGTGGCACCCTGGTCGAAGGCGATCTCCCGTGGCAGCAGCCCGGTTGTGGCCAATCTGTCGAAATAGCTCTCAGAAGCGTCAAGCCGTTTGATATACTGGTGGACCTGTTGCCGCAGTTCATCGAGAGCGCTCGCAAGCCCGTCGATGCACAGGTCCCGCCGCATGCCGCCAGGCGCTACTATGCCGCGCAGGAACCTACTCCCGGTTACTCGGGCGTTGATCTGTTTAGCCCGTTCCGCCAGGAGTGCTCCTTCGGCATGGCCCACCTTCAGCGTTGTCGTGTCAGCGAGATGGCCGAGATAATGGAGATGATTATACAGGCGTTCGAGTTCTGCCACGATGACGCGCTGGTAACACGCACGATCGGGCACTGTTGTTCCGGCAGCGGCCTCGACTGCCTGGGAATAGGCCAGCGCATGAGCGGCGCTGCCGACACCGGAAACGCGTTCCGCCAGCACAAGCCCGGTTTCAGGCGTCTGTCCGGCAAAGCGATCTTCCATGCCCCGATGTTTGAGAAAAAGGTGCGGCACATAATGAAGGATCGCCTCACCGATGTAGAAAAAACTGAACTCGGCCGATTCCACGACGCCAGCCCGAACAGGTCCGAAAGGCAGTATTTGTACCGCGTCACCGGAGATGTCGGGAAGGCGACGGAGGTCAGCCTCTTCGGCGGAACGCAGCGGAGCAATCAGCGAAAATGGTTCAGGTTGACCGCTGAAGACGATGCCGCGGTGATCCGCTGTTTCTCGTTCGTACCATCCCAGCAGAGGCCAGATCGTCGCGAGGCTCGGGATTGCCGTATCAGCCGGCACCACCCAGATATCGAAGCCGATTCCGGAGCGGGAAGACACATATCGCACGTTCTGCGTGCCACCGGCTTCGGGTGCCGCGTACAGCATGATCATTCGCCCCCCTTGGACTCGAAGCGTGCGAGCTGCCTCTTCAAGCTCAGAGCGATCCAAATGGCGCTGTGCGGCAACGTTCACGACGGCGCTTTCAGTGTCAGTGTCCTGAACGCTATGGCACCCTTTGCCGTGCGCCCCACCGCGGCAGCATGCAGGGCGGCGGGTCCCTGGATCGTCCGCTCGACCGTTTGAAAATCCTGCCACATGGCGCGTGGCCACCATAGGCCAAACACCAGGAGAGGTACCAGCGCAAGCCACATTGGCGCAATATTCCAGCGGCTCGGTGCTGTTAGTTTTGCTGTCTGCTGCTTCGGTTTCTTGCCGGGCTCATAATACATGATCCGAAAATGGTTCAGGAAGCCGATGAAGATCACGATCAACAAGATCAGCATGACAACTGCGGCCCAGAGCCCAACACCGCTGAACCCCGCACGTAGAATGGCAAGCTCGCTTGCAAACAAACCGAAAGGAGGTGCGCCAGTGATCGCGACGGCACCAGCAAGCCAGAGTGCGGCGCCAACGGGAAAATGTTCGGCGTAGTCGCGAATTCGCATCATCGACTTGGTACCGAAGCTGCGCATCGCATTCCCCGCCCCGAAAAACATCAGCGACTTGTTCAGGCTGTGATTAAGCATGTGGTACATGGCGCCGGCGACGCCAAACGGCCCACCGAATCCAAAGCCCAGTGCCACGATGCCCATATGTTCGACACTGGAATACGCCATCAGCCGCTTTACTCCGCGTTGACGCACGATGAACAGCGCAGCGACCAGTAACGAGACCGTTCCGAAGATGATGAGAAGCTGGTCCGGCAGGTCAAAAAGATTCGCGCTATGAAGAACCGCGAGATAACGCACGATTCCGACCATTGCGGCGTTTAGCAGCGCGCCTGAAAGCATCGCTGACACCGGGGCCGGCCCTTCGCTATGGGCGTCGGGCAACCATGTGTGCATGGGCGCCAACCCAACCTTTGTGCCGTAGCCCACCAGAACGAGCAGAAAGCCAAGAACAAGCAGTGAGTGGCTCATGCGGGGTGCTGCGTGGCGCAGGACACGCCATGTCATGTCGTAGGTAGGGCCGAGGATGAATGTGCCCCCCCAGTAAAAAAGGACCGTCCCGAGCAACGCGAGTGTAATCCCGGCTGACACTATGATGATATATTTCCAGCCAGCCTCGATCGCTTCAGGCGCCTGTTCGAAGGCAACGAGAAAAGTGCTGACAACTGTCGTCATCTCGATGGCAATCCAATACAATCCGGGGTTATTCATGAGAGGAGCGGCAAAGATTGTCAGGGCGAACAGGGCAAACAGCTGGTAGAACCGCGGCAGGCGTCCACCCGCATCAAGCATCCTCATGTAACCGCAAGAAAAAATTGAGGATAGAAAATAGACAATAGCAGCGCACAGGATCACCCAGGCGCCAAGCGGATCCACAATGAGATAACGTCCAAGATAGCCGATACCGATGGCCGGTGTTGTGGCAACCATGACAAGGGCCGCACAGAAGCAAAGTCCGGACGCTGCGAGATTGAGTCTTTCGGCAAGAACGGGGCGCGGAATGACTAACATGATAAGAATCGCGAGTGCAGGTAAGCCGATCAGGAAGGATACTGCGATTCCATTCATATCAACCCACCAGTCGACGAAGTTGCAACGCGCTGGTACTTCCCACCTGCCCCATAAGGTAGCGGACCAGTACTCCAAAGCAGACAACGACAATCAGCAAGTCGAAGAGAATGACGAGCTCGAGCAGCATTGGCATGCCGGGGACAAGTATCTGCGTACCAAGGAAGATGCCGTTCTCAAGCACGAGAAGTCCGAGGACATGGCTGATCGCCTCGTGTCGGACGGCCAGCATCAGATAGCCGATCAGCTTCATCGACAGCATCACGGTTAACGCGAGTACGATAACCTCTGTTGCCGCCGGCAGTGTGTAAGCTATCCGGGCAGCGACCACGAGCGAAAACACCACGCCGGCCGCCCCAAGTACTAGACTTGAACTTGGCCGAAGGAGAGGTTCCAGTTCTCGTTCGATCGTAAGCCGTCGTACGATTCTAAGTAACAGATACGGCAGCAGCGCACCCCGAAAAGCGATCGTGAGCAGTGCGATGACGTAGAGTTCTGGGTAATGATCGATGTATCCGATCGCAGCCGAAAGGATCGCGATTATCCAGGATTCTGCGGCAAAGGCG
>JAJZCS010000085.1 GCA_021829055.1 Pseudomonadota bacterium | reverse complement strand
GGCAGACCCGCGCAGACCTCTTTCAGCTCCGAGATAAGGGAACTCAAGGCGTTCATGGCGGCATCGAGTCAGAGATACGGCCGCGCCGCCAGGCGAAATCGTCATCCGTGATGCGATCAGGCGACGAATTCCACGAACTGTTGCAAATCAGACTCGGTCAGGCGCGGCCCAGGGTCAGCGGGAACACCTGGATGCGAGTCCCTCGCATTGAGAACCGCTGGCGTGGCCGCCATGACTTTGTGGATTGTACGGTATTCGATTACAATAATAGCCACTGATTCCACTGAGGAGAGTCCGCCATGAGCGATGTCGCATCACGTTCGAACGCGCCGTTGTTCCACCACTGGATGCCATTTACCGCCAATCGGCAGTTTCAGGAGTCGCCACGTATCATTGCGCGCGCGGAGGGCATCTACTACTGGAATACAAAGGGCGATCGTTTGCTTGATGGTATCTCGGGCCTGTACACCACGCCCGCAGGGCATGGTCGAAAAGAAATTCGCGACGCAGTGGCGCGTCAAGTAGAGGAACTCGACTACGCTCCTGCATTCCAATTCGGGGTGCCCGAGTCGTTTCGACTGGCACATGAGCTTGCGCAGATGCTGCCCGAAAGCTTGAACCGGGTGTTCTTTGCCGGGTCTGGATCGGAGGCGGTTGAAACAGCCCTTAAAATCGCAGTTCAATATCATCGTGTTCGCGGGCAAGGTCAGCGCCAGCGCTTTGTTGGGCGAGCGCGGGCCTACCATGGCGTTAATTTTGCGGGCTGGTCAGTCGGCGGAATGGTCAAAAACCGTGAAGCATTTGGCCTAGGTTTGCCTGGCGTTTCGCACATGCGCCATACGCTGGTTCCCGAAAACAAATTCATCATGGGCCAGGGAGAGCACTGTGGCATTGATCTCGCGAATGATTTGCAACGTATCATTGATTTGCATGGGGCGGACACGATCGCAGCATGCATCGTTGAACCAATTGCTGGCTCAACCGGCGTTCTCGTGCCACCGAAGGGCTATCTCGAACATTTACGTACGATTTGCGACCGACATGGCATTCTGTTGATCTTCGATGAGGTGATTTGTGGTTTCGGTCGCACTGGGCATCCATTTGCGGCCAATGCATTCGGAGTAACGCCTGATCTTTTAACCATGGCCAAGGCGATAACGAACGGCAGTGTTCCGATGGCAGCAGTAGCAGTACGAGAAGACGTGCAACAAGCCATCTTCGATGTCGCCGAGCCCGATACGATCGAGTTTTTTCATGGATACACGTATTCTGCCCATCCAGTCGCATGCGCGGCTGCACTTGCAACGTTAAAAATGTACCGGGACCATGACATGTTCGCGCTTGGTGCAGCGTTGGCGCCGTCTTTTCTTGAGCGCATCGCGTCCATGAGGGATATGCCGGCCGTGATCGACACACGAGGGTTTGGTCTGCTTGGTGCTGTTGATCTTGCGCCGGGTGAAAAGCCAGGCATTCGGGGCTTTATGGTTTTGCAGCGTTGTTTTGAACAAGGGCTGGTTTTACGGGTCACTGGAGATACCATCATCTTTGCCCCTATGTTTATTACTCAGATTGATGATCTTGATCGCATGTTTAAGCTTCTTCGCTCTGTGCTCAAGACGGTCTAAAAAGGATAACGAGATGTACAGGGATGTCCTGCTATATATAGGAGGGAAATGGGTCAGTGCATCGGGCGGAAAAGGCATTCCGGTCATCAATCCAGCAACCGAAGAAATTATCGGCAGTTGCGCAAGCGCAGAAACTGCCGATATTGACGCTGCTATCGCGGCGGCAGAAGGTGGCTTCGCTGTATGGCGAAACTTTTCGCCGCAAAGACGTGCTAGAATCATGCGCAGAGCCGCAGAACTGCTGCGCGAACGTGTTGACGCGATCGCGCGGGCAATGACGATGGAAGAAGGCAAGGTGCTTGCTGAATCCCGAGCCGAGACGCTTGTGGCAGCTGACGTAATCGAATGGTTTGCAGAGGAGGCGCCGCGCACGTATGGACGCGTGATTCCCGCGCGTGCCACGGAGGTATACCAGCTGGTTATCAAAGAGCCAGTCGGTATCGTTGCGGCGTTTACCCCATGGAATTTTCCGATCAATCAGGCAGTACGAAAAGTAGCGGCGGCTCTAGCTGCGGGCTGCTCCGTGATACTGAAAGGACCTGAGGAGGCGCCGGGCTCTTGCGCGGAGATGGTTCGCTGTTTTGCAGATGCAGATGTGCCCCCCGGTGCGGTTAACTTATTGTTCGGCGTCCCAGCGCAAATCTCTGAATACCTAATCTCCCACAGACTGATACGCAAAATCTCATTCACGGGTTCGACTGCCGTCGGAAAGCATTTAGCTTCTCTGGCGGGGCTTCATATGAAACGAGTCACGATGGAACTTGGTGGTCACGCACCTGCGATCGTATTCGAGGATGCTGACGTCGATGCAGCCACTCGCATTTTGGCGGCGAACAAGTTTCGAAATGCCGGTCAGGTTTGTGTCGCGCCAACGCGGTTTTTGATCCATGAGAGTGTGTATGACGAGTTCATGGAGCGATTTCTTTCTTTTGTAGCTAACATTAGGGTAGGTGATGGACTTGTTGCTGGAACTACGATGGGGCCTCTTGCTAACCAACGACGCATATCAGCAATTGATGGTTTTGTTGCTGATGCGGTGGAGCATGGCGCGCATGTCGCGGCTGGAGGTCAGAGAATTGGCAATAAGGGCTATTTTTTTCAACCGACTATTCTAACGGATGTTCCGCTAGATGCGAAGTTAATGAATGAAGAGCCGTTCGGACCGATCGCTTTGGTCAATCGATTCGCAACATTTAGTGAAGCGGTTACAGAGGCAAACCGACTCAATTACGGTCTTGCCTCGTACGCATATACGCGTTCCGCAAAAACTGCCACGGCAATCGGGCGGGCGATTGAAAGTGGTATGATCTCGATTAACCATCATGGTCTCGCTCTTCCAGAAACCCCATTTGGCGGGGTCAAGGACAGCGGTTACGGTTGGGAGGGCGGAGCTGAGGCGATTGATAGCTACCTTAATACAAAGTTTGTGACACAGGCTTCTGGTTAAAATGACCAAAGTGGATTTGGCTGGAAAATCGGCCATTGTTACTGGTGGTGGTAGTGGTATTGGCCGCAGTGTTGCAGCTGCCTTTGCAGCGGCAGGAGGTAATGTACTTATTTGCGGCCGAGATAGAGAGAAGCTGGAATCGGTATGTCAGACCAACGGTTGTTGCGTTAGCTACGTTGTGGCCGACATTACCCTTGAGCGTGACGTTGATTTCCTCTTTGCTGAAGCAGAAAAGAGATTTTCTGGTCGACTGGATATTCTGGTCAATAACGCAGGTCGTTCGACTACAGCCCGAACCGAGGACCTGTCTGTGCAGGACTTCGAAGGCGTTATTGCGCTCAACGTTACGAGCGCGTTTCGATGCGCGCTGCGAGCGTTTCGTATCATGAAGGCGCAGGGAGGTGGACGAATCATCAATATTGGGTCAGTTTCATCCCGGGTTCCCCGCGGCAATTCCGTGCCGTACGCCACGTCAAAGTTTGCCCTCGATGGCATGACGCGGGCGCTCGCCCTCGATGGTCGATCATGTGGAATCGCGGTGTCCGTTCTGCATCCAGGCAACACCGAAAGTGAGATCTGGTCCGATCAGGAGAAAGTGCGAGAGGTGGAGGGGCTGATGCCCGCAGATCAGGTTGCGCGAGCGGCGCTCCTAATGGCGTCGCTGCCGGCCGATATCAATATGCTCGAGGCCACGATGCTGCCACTCAAAATGCCTTTTCTGGGGCGAGGATGATGGAGTTAGGTTGGGGGTGGGTAGCGCATTAGCAAGAACATGCATCAAATCGTTTCCACGACCCGCCTGTCAAAAAAAGGAAAGGTGTCAGTTCGCAAGGATTTGGCGCTCTTGGCTGTTGCATGATGGGGCGGCAGTGTTTTTCGGGATCAGGTACGGCGTGTTGAGCCCCTGACTTGGTAGGCTGACTCTTGCGCAGGGCAGATGCGGATGTCCCGGGAACGTCACACTGGACGCAACACGATAGTTATTGGGAGAAGATTAGCAGCGGCGAGTGATGCTCCATGCCGTTTTCGAGACACCATGATCGCTTGCGCTGAGGCTCGGCGACCGCTTCGTAAAAGGCTGAAGTGCAGGGCATGGTTCGCCCTTGAAAGTTCATTTGAAGCAGTTGCTGTGCCACACGGATGGAGCGACAGCACATGGGAAATCCGAGTCCAACAGGCTGCTAAAAGCAAAAACGACAGACGTGGTTTGTACACAAAAATCTTTCCGCCGCTCTCCGTTCGTACGATTTGGCGTAACTACGGGTTCTACTCAGGCACTGATGTCACAACGTCGGTTTTCACGGTAAAATCCTAGCAATCGGTGTCAGGACGTCGACGGACCAAAGTTGATCTGGATCATGGTTCTGTCACGTAGGGGATGGTATACATCCATCGTGCTGATGGAGGAATATATGAAGGCTATAACTACCAAAGAGATCATGACGGCGACACCGGTGACCGTTGAACCCGGGACATTGTTGGCTGACGCTGCGCGAATTATGCTGGATCAGCACATCACGGCGCTCCCTGTCGTGGCCCCAGGAGGGGCGTTGGAGGGCATTCTAACAGACGGCGATCTTCTTAGGCGGTTTGAACTGGGAACTAATAAGAAGATATCGGCGTTAAAAGGGTTTTTCGCCCCGGAGCAGAGTGCACGCGAGTTTGTTCGCTCGCATGGGAGGCGGGTTGCCGAGGTAATGACAATTGAGCCGGAGAGCGTTTCATCGGGCACGAGCCTTGATGGGGTCGTCGACATTATGCAGAAGCGGCATTTCAAACAGTTGCTCGTGGTGGATGATGGGGTGCTCGTCGGCGTTGTTGGGCGGCGTAATCTGTTGGCCGCATTAGTCGTTGATCTGATTGCTATCGATGACGAGTTAGTATCTGATGAATCGGCCGAAGCAAGGATCTTGGCACAGGTTGCCGAGTCAAAATTTTCGCCTCGAAATGCGGTGGCTGTACGCGTCAAAAACGGCATCGCGGAACTGGAAGGAACGGTCTTCAGCGATGCCGAACATGATGCGCTGATTGTCATCGCGGAAAACACAAAGGGAGTAAAGGGTGTACGTGATCGCATGGAGATTGCTGATCCGAACTCTGGACTGGCTTTCGGGGGTATTGACTAGGTTTCAGCTAGCGCGTTTTCGGCCGCCATCCAGCATTCCATCGCATTTTCAGTTTCCACCAGAATTGCCGCAAGACGTTTGTGAAGTTGTGCCATCTCGTCGGGATGCGCGCGCGTGTAGAAATCCGTCTCAGAAAGACGCTGTTCTATAGCAGCGCGTTCAGCGTCTAAGTCGGCGACCTTTTGCTCTGCATCTTTGAGATGGCGGCGCAGCGGGATGGTTTCGGAGGTTCGTTTCAGCTTATGTCCGCGCGATTGTGCAGAGACACTTTGCTTTGGTTCTTCATTTTGAAGGACCAATTTCCGGTAGGTATTGAGATCATCGTCATAGGATATAACCTTCCCGCCTGCGACCAGTAGCAGGCGATCGGCGAGCAGATCGATCAAGTGCGGGTCATGGGTGATTAGAATTATGGCGCCGGAGAAATCTATGAGTGCACGGATGATGGCTTCGCGTGCGTCGATGTCAAGATGATTTGTGGGTTCGTCAAGGATCAGGATGTGTGGGGCATTGCATGTTGCCAAAGCCAAGAGAAGGCGCGCTTTTTCGCCTCCGGATAGCTGACGTGTGTTGATCTCGATACGATCTGGACTCAAGCCAAAGTTGGCGCCATGTGCGCGGATTTGAGTCGCCGTTGCGTGCGGTCGGGCGCGCGCGAGATGATCGAGTGCTGTGGCGTTGAGGTCGAGATCATCCTCCTGATGCTGCGCGAAATAGCCGATCCGTAAACCTCCTGTAACGAAAATGCTTCCCGATTGCGGTGGAAGCCGGCGGGAAAGGGCTCTGGCGAGAGTTGATTTCCCGTTTCCATTGGCACCTAACAGGGCAATGCGGTCGCCCATGTCCACGCGGAGCGAAATGCCGCGCAGTACTGTTTTGCAGTTATATCCTAGGCTGACATCGTCAAGTGATAACAATGGCGGAGGAAGATACTCGGGTTCCGGGAAGCAAAACCGTGTCGGTGAATCCTCGACAAGGTTTTCGATTAGCGGTAAGCGAGAGATTGCTTTGAGCCGGGATTGCGCCTGACGAGCTTTGGTTGCTGTAGCGCGAAAGCGATCGACGAATTTTTGAATGTGGGCACGTTGTGCAGCGACGCGTTCGGCATTTCGTGCCTGCTGCTCAGCACGCTCAGTCCGGATGCGGATAAAATCAGCGAAACCGCCTGGAGTGACAATGATTTTGCCGCGATTTAGATGAGCAATTGAGTCGACCGCGCGATCAAGAAGATTCCGGTCATGAGAGACCATCAGCACAGCACCCGGAAAGCGGGTAAGCCAAGTCTCCAACCAGACCGCCGCCTCAAGGTCAAGGTGATTGGTGGGCTCGTCAAGAAGCAGTAGGTCAGGCGCGGCAAACAGGGCAGAGGCTAGGCCAACACGCATGCGCCAGCCACCCGAAAAGGTCGACATGGGACGTAGTTGAGCCTCGCTGTCGAAGCCAAGGCCGCTCAGAACAGCGCTGGCACGGGATGGGGCAGAGTCCGCCTGGATGGCAATCAAGCGATCATGAATGTCCGCCAAGTGCTCTGGAGCGGCGTGTTCTGCCTCTGCGAGCAGCTGCGTCCGCTCCATATCGGCGGCTAGGACGTGTTCCAACGCTGAGGCTGCACCACTCGGGGCTTCCTGCGCCACGCTGCCTACGCGGGCTCGGTGGTCCAACCGGACTGTGCCGCCATCCGGTGTCAGCCCTCCATCTATAAGCCTGAGCAAGGTGGATTTGCCAGCGCCATTTTTTCCGACCAGGCCAATCTTGTGGCCAGTATCGATAGCCAAGGTTGCGTGATCAAGGAGAGAACGCCCAGCGTAGCTGAACGACAGGTCGTCAATTTGGAGCAAGGTCATGGAGGCTTGGTATCTGATGGATGCCCACCTGCCCAGCCGGGTTAGGATCAGGCCACATAGGCGACCGGCGTGGATGACCGAAGCACCGATGAAAACTCGTCGAGGATCTATGACATGGCAGTAATCCACGTGGTTGCGCTCGTTTGCCGTTGAGGGTATGTCGCGCGCGACACAATCTAATGGGATGACGTGATGGCCATCGAACGAACGCTTTCGATCATCAAACCGGATGCGACAAGACGGAACCTTACCGGTCGCATCAACGCCAAGCTCGAAGCGGAGGGACTGCGAATCGTGGCGCAAAAGCGGCTGCTTCTGACCAAGGAACAGGCAGAGGCGTTTTATGCGGTGCACCGGGAACAGCCTTTTTTCGTTGGTTTGGTGGCGTTCATGACGTCAGCCCCTGTCGTCGCTCAGGTGCTAGAGGGAGATAGCGCGGTCGCGAAAAATCGCGACATAATGGGAGCTACCGATCCCACAAAGGCGGCGCCGGGAACCATTCGGGCGGAGTTCGCAGAGAATATTGAAGCGAATTCGGTGCATGGCTCGGACTCGCTAGAGGCTGCGGTGCAGGAAATTTCGTTCTTTTTTGCCGGTATAGAAATTACCAGCTAAATCGCTATGTGCGACAGCACATGAGCGCATGTACCGCGTCGGCGGACGCCGGTCTGTCGCCGGGATATGGAGCTTATAACGGAGAATAACTTGCGGCCAAGTCGCATCCCGGCCTTTTTCAACGGTGAGGCTACATGGGGCTAGTTGTTTAGTCCCGGCATTTGACGGGTTGGATTGAGTCTGAATCGTTCTGGTCGGCCAATCGTCTACATTCTGACTGAACCTTGAGCGCGGGGAGGCTGGGGTAGCGCGGGGTCGTGTTGGATGCTGCTGAGAAAGCCGCGCTGACGGTGCTGATCCGCAAACATGGGATG
>JAJZCS010000084.1 GCA_021829055.1 Pseudomonadota bacterium | reverse complement strand
GTAGCTGTTGACCGAGCTTGCCGTAGGCGATTTTGAAGCCGCGCCCCGGGAGCAGCGCAGGCGCTGAGGACGAGGCTCAAGGCAGGGGGTTCGTCCAGCCGTCGCGCTGGACGTGCAGAGCGGCCTTGGTCCATTCCTCGCCGAGACGGTACACGGACTGGTGGACTATCGCATCGAGCCGCAGGACCCCACCCGCACGGTTCCCAACCCCCAGCGGCGCGTCCTTGACAAGCAAATCCGCGTCGTCCGCGCCGAACTTGCTGACACCGAGCGTCAGTACGGGGCAGCCGCTGCAGACAATCTCGAGTAGCACCGCCCCACCATGCGCGGCTTCAAAATCGCCTACGGCAAGCTCGGTCAACAGCTACGCACCGCTCGCGAGCGGCGGTGCACGCTCCTCGATCAGCGACGCCGGCGACCCCATCGCGGGGACGTCCGCGACCTCAGCGAGCAGACCTTGGTCAAGCTCGCCAGTGAACGCAAGCATCTGACAGACCTGATCAAGATGCTCGCCTACCCGGCCGAGAGCGATCTGCTTTCCTTCGTGCGTCCGCAATATCGGCGAGCTGAGCAATAAGGTCGAACACTCCTGCATGAACTCCTCGCCACTGCCGCCGATATCCACGTCACGGACGATGGGTTGCGGATCACCTTGGCGCCGCTGAACTCACCGCATCGAGCCCGCGTCGCGCACGTCCTCTGCGAGCTGCTCGATCAGACCACATCATCGTCCCCGGCACGCGCCTGCCGCTTCGCTTCACCGTGCGTCCATCGCCGCTCACCGGGCTTCACTTCCTGGACACTCCGGCGCGCCACAGCGCCGCCCCGGAGGTGGCCCCGGCCCACTGGTGGCACAAAAACCGGACATTTTCAGCAGGGCCTACGTCAGGATGCCTGAAATTCGCAATATCCTGTTGGGGTCTAATGCTGCGCGAGTCGAATACAGATCCTGTGTTCGCATGAGCTCGAGCAGTCCATTCTTGCGTACTGCTACGAGATCGATACCGGCAACGAGCAGCGACTTGTGAATCGATCGCCAACTCGCTCCTTGCAACACACAAATGCACTTTTCAGGACGAGAGAGACCGGTCCGCAGAAATACGCTCACGATCTCGGCATGGTGCCGCACGTCATGATACATTTTTTTTGCAACACCCTCTTCCTGATCGTGCTCTACACCACTTCGCTCCATGACAATAACTCGTGCAGTTCACAGCGTGCGATATTGCGCGAGCCGCCAAGCAGGCTCGTTTTAAAAACGTTCAATCCAATTTCATTTATAGAGCACTGCAGCCCTACTGTCAGCCGATCGTTGAATTCCATGGCATGTCGCCGTCAGTCAAATCGGTACGCCTTCTTGGGTAACCGATACGCGAGATCCACCGCAAGATCACGCGCGCTACCTTCATCGAGCCGATGCTCGGTCACTAGTCGCGCCAGATATGCACAATCCACCCTTCGGGCAACATCATGCCGAGCGGGAATCGACAAAAAAGCCCGCGTATCGTCATTGAACCCGACCGTATTGTAGAAACCTGCGGTTTCCGAAGTCTGCTCCCGGAAGCGGCGCATTCCCTCAGGGCTATCGTGAAACCACCACGCTGGCCCGAGCTTTAGCACTGGATAATGGCCTGCCAGAGGTGCCAGCTCGCGACTGTAGGCGCTCTCATCGAGCGTGAAGAGAATGACCGCCAGCCGTCTATCGTTCCCGCAACGGTCGAGCAAGGGCTTCAGCGCGTGGACATAGTCGGTCGATTGAGGGATATCTGCGCCCTTGTCCCGACCGTGGGACTGAAACAGTGCTCGATTGTGATTGCGAACCACTCCAGGATGAATCTGCATCACCAAACCGTCATCGAGACTCATCTTCGCCATCTCGGTCAGCATTTGCGCTCGGAATAGTTCGGCATCAGTGGCCGCAACTTCGCTCCCCAGAATCCTCGCGAACAGGGCGGCCGCCTCGACCTCGCCCAAGTCAGCAGTCGCGCACGTCGGATGGCCGTGATCAGTCGCCGTCGCTCCGAGCGCTGCGAACTCTGCTCGCCGAATCCGATGCCCCCTAAGATAACCCGCCCAAGTAAACACATCCTCCCCTGTCAGGTCCCCAAATGTTCGCAGCGCCGACTTGAACTCCTCATGCTCTGGATCAATCACGATATCGGGTCGATACGTAGTGATGACCCTGCCAGTCCATCCACTCGCGCGGATTGCCACATGGGATTCCAATCTGTCGATTGGACTCTCTGTGGTGGCAAGCACTTCGATATTGAACTTTTCGTACAATGCACGAGGTCGGAACTTCGGTGAAGCAAGTGCCGCATTGATCGTGTCGAAATACAGATCCGCAGTCTGAGGCTCAAGTTTGACCCGGATCCCAAAAACTTCGACGAAGACGTGTTCAAGCCAAAGTTGCGATGGTGTTCCCCGAAACAGCCAATAGTGCCGTGCGAATTCTCGCCACGCATCGCGCGGCTCAACCATCGATGGTCCCGCCTTCGATCCTATTCCCAGTGCTTCCAGCGAAACTCCCTGACTGTACAACATTCTGAACACGTAGTGATCCGGCGCAAGCAATAGCTCGACAGCGTTCGAAAACGGCTCGTCGAACGCAAACCACCGGGCATCCGTGTGACCGTGAGCGCTGACGATCGGAAGCGCGCGAATTTCCTCGTACAACTCCCGCGCCATAGCCCGAACCGTTGGCTCGGCCGGAAATAGCCGATCCGGATGAAGGTCAAGAGACGACGGCATCTTCAAGCTCCGTGAAAACCAAGTTCGAATTATCACCGCGTAAACAACAGACGAACCCGTCAGAGCAATATAATCAAACGACACTTCTTCTCGAATGCGAGTGCGCCTTGATTCGCCTCCGCGCGCTGATCCGAGATCCCCTACTAGCCGACCCCGCCCCGAACAGCCTCAAGCGGTCCTCACCGTCGGTCAATCAAGCCGCGCGGGCTCAAGACGAGGCGAAGTCAGATGAACAACGAGCAATGCCAGGAAATATACGCTTCCCGCGACGACGAATATCGGAGTGAAGGTACCCATTCGCTCCAGAACCCAACCGGCATATTTCGCGATTAGCATCCCGCCGATCGCACCGGCGGTGCCACCAATCCCGATGAGTGATCCAACTGCGCGGCGCGGGAATATGTCGGATGGAACAGTAAAAAGATTACATGAAAATCCCTGGTGCGCAGCCGTCGCAAGCGCAATGATGGCAACAGCAGCCCACAGACTGTGTACTCTGGCTGCTGCCATAATGGGAGTGACCAACACCGCACAGAGGAGCATCGTGTATTTACGCGCCGCGTTCACCGTCACTCCAGCTTTGATCAGGCGGGATGACATCCATCCACCGGCTATGCTGCCCAGATCGGAAATCACATAGATCACGACGAGCGGAATGCCGAATGATGCAAGGTTCAAATGATGTCGCTGCACCAAGAAATCTGGCAGCCAGAACAGATACATCCACCAAATCGGGTCAGTCAAGAATTTGGCTATCGCAAATCCCCAGGTCTCTCGTACTCGAAGCAGCTTCCTCCACGGGACTGGCGAGGTAGATGTCGGCGAATCACGCGTAATGTACTGAAATTCTTGTGCATTCAACCGCGAATGTCGTTCTGGCGCCCGATAGAAAACCAACCAGACGACAAGCCATATAATCGTGAAGCAACCAGTAATCAGAAAGGCGGCTCGCCAACCAAAGGCGAGCGTCACGGCCGGCACGAGCAGCGGAGTTACGATCGCGCCGACATTGCTGCCGGCATTGAACAGACCCGTTGCAAGAGCTCTTTCCTCTTGCGGAAACCACTCCGCAGTCGCCTTAAGCGCCGCCGGGAAATTTCCTGCCTCACCCAGCCCCACAGCGAATCGCGCGACGATAAATTCATTTAGGGTTGTTACCCAGGCGTGCGCGATATGCGCCACCGTCCACAAACCGACCGCCACTGCAAAGCCTGCTTTCGCGCCGATTCGATCGATTAATTTACCGAATATTAGGTAGCCGATTGCGTAACCCACCTGGAACCAGAAAACAATGTCGCCGTAATCATCCGGCGTCCAGTGATACCGATGTGCTAGCGTGGGCTCCAGAATGCCGATGATCTGTCGGTCGACATAGTTGAGCGCAGTTGCTGCAAACAGCAATGCGCAAATTCCCCACCGAACGTTTCCCCCAGGGCCAGGGGTGCGCGACTCGTTTGCGGCACTCATTTGGAATCCATCGGTTTGAATGTCAGCTCCAGGGCACACGAAACGCCACGACTCGTCATTCGGTCGTATGCCCCAACGAGCAACCTCCGAAACCCAGAGTCATCCGCAAGCCGCTTGGGAAAGAGATTCGGCAACGACAGAAACAGTGGTAGATCGTGCGCCCCGTCGCCATTTGTCCGGAGCCCGCGTTCGCCAAGCTCCGGGCCTAAAGGGTCGACAATCTCCACGCCTGCGTTCGCCCGCGCGCGCACGAACTGCATCCATGCAGCAAGAATTGCGATCAATCGCGCTGCCGGACGACCTCCGTCAAGTGCATCTATCATCGATCCAAAGATTCGGATCGGTAGCTTCTTCGTCCCGTCCCATGCAATCTGCTCAAGCCGGTGTCGCAGGGTGGTGTTCGCGAATCGGCGCAGGATGGCATGCCGGTAGGCCGTGCGCTGCCCAAAATCGAGGCCTAGGAGCGACGGCTCAACTTCCTCCGCTAGAAGTTTCTCGACGAACATCCGGAGCAGCGGATGATTCACAGCATCGCATACCGTCTCCAGCCCAAGCAGCAGCCCCATATACGCCAGAGCGGAATGCGCTCCATTCAGCATGCGCAACTTTGCTCGTTCGAATTCCCTTACGTTTTTGCTGACGGTGACACCGAAGTTCTGCCAGTCTGGAAGTCCTGGGTCGTCTGTTTCCTCTATTACCCATTGAGCGAACTGCTCTCGCTGAACCGGCCATGCGTCTCCAAGACCGGTGAGTGCCGCGACTCTGTCGCGCAGCGCATCGTCGGTTGCTGGAGTGATGCTGTCGACCACAGTTCGCGGAAAGCGCCCGTGCTCAGCGATCCATCCGGATAAGGGGGGGTCTATGCGAGAAGCAAACTCCCAGACCGCTCTGCCCAGTTTGCCCCCATTGTCCGAGAGATTGTCGCAGCTGATGACAGTGTATGGATCAAGACCCATTGCTCGACGCAATTGGAAGCCACGAACAATCCAGCCCAGCACACTCCGTGGATCCCCCGCGGTTGCCAGATCATGCTGAATATCCGGATGATCGAGATCGAGATTTCCTGCCCCATCGAGACAATATCCCTTTTCAGTCACCGTGATCGTCACCAGTCGCGTCGTAGGGGCCGCCAGACGCGCTGAGAGTCTTCGCGGCGACTCTGCTGCTACCAGGAACTCGCGGATTGCACCGATCACCCGCACCGAGACGCTGTCGTCCAGTTCAAGAAGCGTATAAAGACCATCCTGTGGGAGCAACGCGTCCCGCACTGATGCCGTGCGCAGCGACACCGCACATATTCCGAACCGCGGGTCCCGCACCAGGATGCGATCGAAGTAATCAGCTTGGTGGGCGCGGTGAAATGCCCCCGGGCCGAAGTGCACGATCCCCGGCGTCACGGCGCGACGCTCGTATTGCGGACGACCCACCACCGCCGCGGCCAAGTGGAGCGATGCGTCGGACAGCCGCACAGGTTTTGCCGCACTTTGTTCCATTTATATGTCGATACTCTCTTGCTGTGGCCGCTCAGCCTCACCAAATCAGCCCGGACGAATCATTCCCGCACCGCCACCGAACACCCGAGGGCGGCACTCACGCAGCTCGCGTGCACAGATCGAGCGCGGCGTGCGGGCTGTGTGAATTGTCGCCCGACTTCCACCTAAACCGCGCACGCCCCTTGCGATGCACCACAGAATTCGTCCGGACCGACTCTGGTGATCTGCCTCGCCCGCATCAGTACCGATAGCCAACTGTGATGCCAAAGTACCGCTGCGAATCCCGGGGTAGAATCTGATAAAGCACATGAGTATTCGTCAATCCAGCCGAATCTGTAATGTAGGCCGCGTAGTGCTTATCGAGAACATTGTTCACGAACACAGTCACCGTGAAACGGCCTTTCAACAGCCCGACATTCGCGTCCCAGATGCCATATCCGCCCTGCACATCGTACGGATCGCCCAAGAGGTCGAAATTGACGGCACTCTGATACCGATAGTCCAAAGTCCCAGTTCCCTCAAATCCGTCACCCAAAGCGGTATGCGCCGTTCCGCCAAGGTTCACCTTGAATTTCGGTGAATTGGGCAACATGCCACCGGACCTATTCTGGCTCTTGTTGATACAGCCTTCCGCCACAGTCTGACCGGCGTAGCACGGCGCACTCGGGAAACTGAGAACGACCGCGTCCGTGTAGGACGCCGATCCATCTAGCAGCAGCCAGTTCGTCGGCCGGGCGAGCATCTGCAGTTCCACCCCCCTCGTACGTAGTCTTCCGACGTTTTGCAGGCTCAGCTGCGGTGCCCCGTTCACAATGATCGCGGTCTGCGCCTGAAAACCAGTGTAATCAGTCCAGTAAATGTCACCGTTAAGTTGAAGACGGTCTGACAGCAGCCTGCTCTTGACACCGATCTCGTATGACCTCGAGTGCTCCGGTTTCACTGGATGTGTCGCGTCGTACGGCGTGAATCCCGTCTCAATGTTGTAGCCGTACCCCTTGTATCCTGTCGCCGCGCTGACATATGCCATCACGTTGTGCGTGAAGTTATGCTGTAGTGACGCCTTCCATGTCACGGCCGTATCGGTATGACTCCCGACACACGCTGCTCCCGTCGCGCAGGTCGCCGCTGTCGCTCCGGACAACAGATTATTGAACCCGACGTCAATACCCTCGTTATCCACACGCAACCCGGCAGTTGCCGTGGTTGTGTTTGACAGTCGGTACGTCAACTGACCAAACGCCGCGCTACTACGCGAACCGGCTTCCGCGCTCCAGTCAGCCAAAGCGATGACGGGACCGCGCTGAAATGAACGCACTGTCTTGCCATTCGCATACCAAAGTCCTGCCACATATTGCAGCGGACCGTCCAGGGTCGAAACCAGGCGCAGTTCCTGTGTGATTTGAGTCGCATGGTACGGACCGCTTTGAACGATGCCGCCATGAACTGCCCCGTTGGTGAATGCCCCAAGGATATCGAGTGACGTCTGATCAACGTCGTTGACAAAGTTGTATTTCCAATCCTGCCACGTAGTCTCAGATATCAGATCTGCCCAGCCGAGATTCAATGTTTCCCTCGCGCTAAAAGTCGCCTGCTCGTTTTTTGTCGGTGCATCAGCGAACACGGACACGCGGTAATTCCCTGATCCCGGAGTAATCCCGACCAAGTCGGGCGCGAGCGGGATCCCAAGCACCGCCGGGGTGACATTGTTGTCGACGTAACGCAATGTGTTAGATGTGCCGCCCTGGGTCTCCCGCGAGTACGCCGCCTCGAACATCACCTTGAGCGCCCTGACCGGGCGAATGAGAAATTTTCCGCGGAACCCGAACGAATGGTGATCGTTCAACCACCGTCCGTCGTAGAGATTCTTGACGTTTCCAGAATATACGCTGTCGTATCCGCTCAGGCGCAGGGCGGCTTTTTGGCCAACCGCCCCGGAGACGTACGCATTTCCATCATACCCGCCGTCCGACGCCGCGGTCACCTGCGCACCAGCCGAGAAGCGCCGAGTCGGGTCTTTGGTCGTGATGTCAATGACGCCCGCGGACGAACCCTTTCCGAACAATGTTCCCTGTGGACCGGGGAGGACCTGGATTTGCTGAATATCGGATAGGTTCGCGAACGCCTGGGCCTGCTGCAGCAGCGGCACTCCGTCAAGGATCACCGAAACGCTTGGCTCCACGCCAATCGAAAATGCGTACGTCCCAATGCCCCTGAGATTAATGGAGTTGTTGGGCGACGACGTGTTCTCGGTGATGGTCAATGATCCGGAGGCCTGCGCGAGACCCGAGAACGTGGTGATATGCTGTTGCCGCAACGTACCTGCGCCGATGACCGT
>JAJZCS010000083.1 GCA_021829055.1 Pseudomonadota bacterium | reverse complement strand
CAAATCCGCCACATTTTCGTCGGATCTGTCGGCGACCATTATTTCGTCGACCGCTCTAGCCAGCACCCCCACGATCCATTGCCACGCGTCTCCCTGGTTCCGGACAAATCCTTGAACAATAACCAATGTATGCGCGTTTCCTGTCGCATCGACACGTTGAATGTGGCCAATCAACGGTGGCGTATTTTCGAAACCTGCTTCCGTTAGAAAGCCTGTCATCTCCACCTCGGGATGAGTCCCGGTCTCGACACGGCGCAGCAGTTTCAGGATTGCAAGTTCTCCTATAACCATCGAACTATTTGACTGTTCGGCCGAAAGTCGGCGAATTTCCACTTCCGCCGGAATGTCCACCGCGTCAATCGCGGACGTTGGAATAAAGCGTATTGTTCCACCGTCCGGCGTCAAAATCTCGCGACGCGCGGCCAAGCCGCGCAGCACAGCTAACGGTAGGGCGTCGATCACGAAGGCATCCGTTAGAATGCCGACGCGATGGTGCCGCCGGACCCTGGCGAGCGCAAGCTGCTGCGCCTGCAAAGATGGATGCTCGTCGTCCCAAACAATCGCCAAGGGGAGTTGATAAACGTCCTCACCCGCACCAACATCGACTGCAATCTCAGAAAGAACAATTTCTCCAGCCCCACTGCGTATCACGTCAGAGCGGACGAATCGGACCGAATGGATCGTACGGTCTTTACGTCCAAACCACCGACGGCGTTTCAGATAGTCTGGCAGACTCTCACGTTCCAGAATACGGCGTGCCGGCATCTCCACGCTTTCCTTGATACCGTCACGGATCACCAGTGTTGCATACTCAGGTAGTGCTTCCGATGGTTCAATTACCCAGCTTGGCAAAGCGGCTTCCTCGTTAATCGAGAACCAGTAAAACGCATACGGTGGAAGTGTAAGCATATAGGGAAGTTCACCGATTCTCGGAAACGCAGAGCCCCCTAGCATATCCACGGGCACACGCCCCGTGGCCCAACTCAGATCCAATTCAACTGCTTGTGCGGTACGTGCAAGATTAAACACACACAGGACAGTTTCGCTTGGCCCTTCCTCATTTTGAAATTCCCTGATGTAGGAAAGGATTTTTCTATTTCCTGGATAAAGAAAGCGAAAGCTGCCGCGGCCAAACGCTTTGTATTGCCGGCGTACTGCCAGCATCCTGCGTGTCCAGTTCAACAGCGAGTGCGGATCTGCCGACTGCGCTTCGACATTAACAGCCTGAAAGCCATACAGGGGATCCATGATCGCCGGCAACACGAGGCTTGCCGGGTCAGCCCGTGAAAATCCGCCGTTACGGTCGGGAGACCATTGCATCGGCGTACGCACGCCGTCCCGATCCCCGAGATGAAGATTGTCACCCATACCCAGCTCATCTCCGTAGTAGATAACTGGAGTTCCAGGCATAGACAGCAGCAGGCCTTTCATCAATTCGATGCGGCGCCGATCATGTTCTAGTAAGGGAGCTAATCGCCGTCGAATGCCGAGATTCAGCCGTGCACGCCGGTCCGCCGCATAAACCTGCCACAGATAATCGCGCTCAGCATCCGTTACCATCTCGAGCGTCAGTTCATCGTGGTTGCGCAGAAAAACCGCCCATTGGCAAGCATGCGGAATATCGGGTGTCTGCCTCATGATGTCTGAAATCGGAAATCGATCTTCCTGAGCGATCGCCATGTACATCCTAGGCATCAGCGGAAAATGGAATGACATGTGGCATTCATCACCACTACCGAAATACTGCTGAGCATCCTCAGGCCACTGATTTGCTTCAGCAAGCAACATCCGACCAGGCGCGTGACGTTCAAGCTCCGCACGAATACGCTTCAGTATCTCGTGCGTCTCCGGCAAATTTTCATTGTTTGTCCCTTCACGCTCCACCAAGTACGGAACCGCATCGAGCCGCATGCCATCCACGCCAAGATCGGTCCAAAAGCGCATCACTGCCAAAACCTCTTTGACAACACGCGGGTTGTCGAAATTAAGGTCTGGTTGATGGCTATAGAACCGATGCCAGTAATAGGCATCCGCTTCATGATCCCAAGACCAGTTCGATTTTTCCGTGTCGACAAAGATAATTCTTGTGCCACCATATTTTTGGTCAGTGTCGGACCAGACATAGTATTCTCGTGCCTTAGATCCTGGCTTAGCGCGCCGCGCACGTTGAAACCATTTATGTTGATCAGACGTGTGGTTGACCACGAGTTCCGTGATTACCTTGAGACCACGCGCATGGGCCGCTTCAACAAGACGCTTAAAGTCGCGCAGCGTTCCATACTCGGGATGAACTTTTCGATACTCGCTGATATCATAGCCGTCATCACGCCGTGGCGACGGGTAGAAAGGTAACATCCATATCGCAGTAACGCCGAGGTCAGCAATGTAATCGAGCTTTTCCAGCAGCCCAGGAAAATCTCCGATACCGTCATTATTACTATCAAAAAATGACTTGATATGCAGTTGATAGATGATCGCATCCTTGTACCAAAGTACGTCTCGACACTCCGATTTTCCAACACCCTTGCTGCGCCTGGCAGCTCCCCGCGGCTTGCGTTGGAGCTTGGTCATTTCCGAACGCGCCAGATGCAAAAAGGAAGCTCAGCAGGATCGAGACGTACGTACTGCCGCCTGCCGTGCCAACTGAATGCGACACCACGCATTAGATCTTCAGCATGCAGGGTGTCGTCATCCCGCAATCCGAGCTCACAAAGCGGAAGATCGATCTCTGTCTCAATCGTGCGATCGACAACCATACTAACGACGACAAAAACGATGTTGGTTCCATCCGCGTTTGACTTTCTGTAAAATAGGAGGTCGGGGTCGTCGACATTCAAAAAGCGGACGCCACGGTGATCCTGAAGAGCGGGATTGCGTCTTCTGACCTGATTGAGCGTGGTGATCTCCTGAATAATGTTGCCCGGCCTATCGAGATCCCATCGACGCAACTGATATTTCTCGGAGTCACGATATTCCTCCCGATCCTGGATGGAATCGGCTTCACAAACCTCAAAACCGTTGTAGATTCCCCAAAGTCCTGATAACGTTGCAGCTAACGCAGCTCTGATCAAGAAGCCGGCCCGCCCCGAGTTTTGTAAAAAAAATGGATTAATATCAGGTGTATTAACAAAAAAGTTGGGGCGAAAGAAGTCTCGGGCCGGCTCGTTCACTAATTCTTCTATGTAGTCGCGGAGTTCTGCAGCCGAGTTGCGCCAGGTAAAGTAAGTATAGGATTGCGAAAAGCCGATTTTTGCAAGCCGGTACATTAGCTTCGGTCGGGTAAAGGCTTCTGCAAGAAAAATCGTTCCAGGATAGCGTCCACGAACCTCGACGATCAGCCACTCCCAAAATGGAAGCGGCTTGGTATGCGGATTGTCGACCCGGAACGTGCGAACCCCCTGCCCTGCCCAGAACAACACAATATCTCGCAACGCCTTCCAGAGCGATGGTTTCGAACCGTCAGAATAGAAGTCGACGTTCACGATATCTTCGTACTTTTTTGGCGGATTCTCCGCGTGTTTGATCGAGCCATCGGGTCTCCAATGGAACCACTCCGGATGCTCCCGGAGCCACGGATGGTCCGGGGAACACTGAATCGCAAAGTCAAGCGCGATCTCGATTCCATGTTGCGCCGCAGCGTCGAGGAGCTCCTGAAAATCCTCAAGCGTTCCCAGCTCTGGATGCAACGCGTCGTGCCCGCCTTCCTCGGCGCCAATAGCATATGGACTGCCGGGATCTTTGGACCCTGCTTTCAACGTATTATTCGGCCCTTTGCGATTCGTCCGACCAATGGGATGAATCGGTGGAAAATACAGTATATCGAAGCCCATCGCCCGAATCCTTGGTAGCTGGGCGATTACGTCCCGAAAATTGCCATGCCGGTTCTCGTCAAAGCTCTGGCTCCGTGGGAACACCTCGTACCAGTTCGCAAACAAGGCGGCTGGACGATCGGCATCGACCCCCCCGGGGGGCTCGAACCTTGACAGGAAACGGCGTTCTTCGTGGGCCCTCATGACCGCGACCGTGGCTGGGTCCAGAAGACGTTCCCGTTTCTCCTGATCTTCCATTTGCTCAAGATCCGCGACCAGGCTCTTCAGCAAAATTCCACTTTCTCCGTCGGCATGCGCCGCTACGGCCGCGCACAACGCCATACCCTCGGCAAGTTCCAGAGTAATATCTACGCCGGCCTCGTACTTCTTGCCGATTTCCTCCACGAAGCTTCCGAAGCGATCATGCCACGCCTCGATTGCAAAGATATGGCGGCCGAGCCGCGTGAGAGGAAATTGTCCCTGCCAGCGGTCATTACCGAGCGGGCGCATCTCAGAGCGCTGCCACGCAGTTTCGTTTTCCGCCCGGAATAGGAGATCAGCAGCGAGGCGATCGTGGCCGTCGCAGATGACATCGGCTTCTACAACGACGCGTTCTCCAACGACGCGTTTGACGGCAAAGGAGCCGCCGGGAACGGCTGGCGTGACATGCTCGATAGCGATCCTTGGAACACTCAACGCCGTTTGGACGGTATGGGATGACGACCGTTGTGTTGACGGAGACCAGAGAATCAGACGGGCGACCAAAGCTTCTGCTGCCTCCAGCGTGTGTCGGCAGGCCAGCAGCGGCATCTCGGTTTCTCCCGAAGGATGGGACGAAACCATGTTGCCATGACTATCCAGAGCCACAATACTTCCGCCGTAATCACAGCCACGAAGCATTAAGACCGGATCAAATTCAACCGCCCGATCCGCACAGGCATTAACGGCGATGGTGATCCCTGGTCGTTGCTGAGTGCCACGCGAAAATATGGCAACATCGGCCCAGGGCGCAGATACCCGTCGCAGTGGTCCCACGTACAGCGCTGCGTATTTCCTGCGCGACGCATTGATCGCTGCAACATCGCCGCAAAGGCATCCCGTTGCGTTCTCGAGGAGTCCCATGACATCGGTCGACGGCGTGGAGAATCTCGAAAAATCTCTCAAACGGCCGAATTCGACGCCCATCGGCAATATCCATCCGTGACCAAGGCTTCCGGCAAAACGCAAGGCGCGGCGCCATTCGGCAGCGTGGTGAGGATCATCCCAATCAACTGCGGCCTCGCGTGTCGGCGCCATGGCCATCGCAATAGCGGGAGCCACGGCAGCGATCCGATCATGGTCTTCGTCAATCCAAGGCGCCCGGAAATCCCAGAAGCAGGAGGAAGAAACGGTCAAGTCAAACCCTGCGTCAATCAATGAAGCGACTGCCGATGGCGTTGCGCCCCAAGTGGAGGCGATAAAGCTTACGCGGGGATCACGCACCTGCGCAGATGTCGTCAGACGCCGCCACACGCGTGCAGAAAACTGGTGGGCATCAAGACAGTGGAAGCCTTCGATACCGACGGCCTGCACGGCTGAGATCCAGCTATCCCACCATCCAACGAGCGGTCCCTCTGGATCCAGAAAACGAAGATGCGCCGAATCGGTCGTCACCACGTTCAGTAGCGAGTGATCGGCGATGGCTTCTTCAGCCGGATACAGGGCTCGCAGTTCAAGATCGAGCAGCGGCGCCAGCCCCGCTGCGTGCGCCCGGCGCGCAAAGGTTTCAATGGCCGCTAACGCATCGGTGCCATCCTCGGCCGAGTCGTGCCGATCGGAACCTGCGTCACGAGCAGTATGCCGAACGACTCCACGCCATGGCGACGCCAAAAGTACGGCGTCAAAACCAAGGCCGGCCGCATGCATCAACAGTTTTTTCCAGGCGTCGTGTGAGCCGGCCACCGCTGGATGTAGGTAGTAAATCGACTGAGGACAAGGCGTGTTCTGGGGTGCTTTATCCCTCGCGCCTCCGTGTTCCACGCGCCGGCCTTTCAACTCAGCACCACATATCGCCATGCTGCAGCGCCTCCCCCATCTAATAGGGCGCTAGAAAACATTCCGCGTTGCAACGGCCGACATGCCCCCCTGATACTCAGTTCGTCGACGCGCAATCCAATGACCTTTTCCACGTCCAGTCCACGAAGAAGTCGTCGCCTCTGGTCGTTTCAACGGAATCTCTGCGGAATTTTGGTTCGCCATTTTTCCACGTACCGTTATGGCGGCCCCGGGCACGAGGGTCAACCGCCAAAGCGCCTGCCGCGGAACCAGCAAGCACACACAAACATGGCCGCCAAGGAGTCCGTCTGTCCGCGTTGCCATGGGACTTTCCAGAATCCCGGGTCAATAATGCAGACTCACTGACGCCGATTGTTGAGGATCGGATCTGCATTCTCTCTAGTTCGTGTCAAGGAGCGGCGTAGACGCGGCCTATCTTCGCCAACCGGCGAGTCTGACCTAGCAATCAAGGCAACATTGAAATTGCATTCATGTTGCCAAGCTCCCGCTTATCCTGAGGAAGCTCGCCGCACCTCTCAGGGGTCGAATAAGGAATGTCCCGTCCGGCTGCAGCTGATCCACCATCCTCAAAAAAAAGACCAACAAGTGCATGGTAAAATCGTGGACTCGTTAAAGTCCACTTTCATGATAAGGTGCGCTTCTTCAAACATTTGAGATTTTCCGACGCCGACAAGATCCAATAACCGGTGCCCTGCACGAGTTTACCTGCGCATCAGCATCACGTTGCTCAAACCAGACAAGCCGTTAGTCGGCGCACCGCCTCGGCCACGTCAGCTTCGGCCGCACAGTACGAAAAGCGTACAAAACTGCCCCCCCGGCTTCGATCGAAGTCATGCCCGGGTGTTATCGCAATTTTATTCTCTGTCAGAATTTTCGCACAAACTTCCGTGCTGTCCATCCCGGTGTGGGAAGCGTCGGCGTAGATGTAGAACGCCCCATCTGCAGGTGAAAGCTTCCGGTAGCCGGCACGAGGCAAGGTATCGAGAAGAATCCCGCGCGAGCGAGCGTAGCCATCACGTCGAGCGGCGAGTTCGGAATGAGCCCCAAATGCAGCCAAGGCCGCAATCTGAGAGACGTGAGGAGCGCAAATAAACAGGTTCTGTGCGAGACATTCAACCGTACGAACGAGGTCCTCTGGCACGATCATCCATCCGACCCGCCAACCGGTCATTGAAAAATATTTTGAGAACGAGTTAATAACGATAGCGGATCGACTGAAGCTTGCCGCAGTGACAGCTCTCTGACCATAAGTTAATCCATGGTAGATCTCGTCGCTGATCAGACGGATTCCGGTATGTTCGCAGTAAACTGCCAACGCAGCGAGATCGTCAGGACGAAGCATCGAACCCGTAGGATTCGCTGGCGAGGCAACCAGCAATCCGTCAGGCTTCACGGGCAGGGCCGCGAGCCTCTCAACCGTTGGCTGAAAGCCCGTCGTCTCATCTGCCTCCAAAACGAGAGGCCTGAAGCCAAGCGCTTCTATCACGTTGAGATAGGGAGGGTAACAGGGGGTCGCCAGCGCAATCGTGTCGCCGCGATGAAATGCCGCAAGAAACGCAAGCGGAAACCCTGCGGAAGCTCCTGCGACGACGGCTACCCGAGACGACGGCAGAGATAGCTTATACCATTCCTCATAGTGCTCGGCGATGCGGGAGCGTAGAGTCATTAATCCCAAGGTTTCAGTATACCCCAGAGACTCTCCCGCGGCCAGTGCGCGAGCGGCGGCGTGGCGCGCGGGTTCTGGTGCCCCACCGCCCGGCTGACCGACTTCCATGTGGATGACCCGGGGCTCGTCAGCTTTAGCCGTAGCCGTCAGCTGATTTGCGGCCGCGATGACGTCCATGACCATGAATGGCTCGACGCGAGCGCCGGCTCCGACCTTTAACGTCATCAGTTGCCGCCGACAGTCGCGCCGAATCCCTTCGGATCCGCTGCCGCACCACAACTTGCGGGTCTCCCCGGCATCAACCCAGAGCACGCGATCACGTCGGCTTGCCCCGACGATGCCCCGCTGCCAGGCACTGGCCTTGGAGACTGAACCGTATGGAACAGCGCGTCACCGACCGCGAACGGGGCACCACCTTGCCCCGAACCAACAGCGATAGCACGGAACCGTCCCTTACGCGTTGCCAATCCTGCCGTGAGAAGAGGTGGCTTGATTCGTGCCGGCGACGCCGCCAGCACAATGCCCGTCCCTCGTGCGATTCGTCCGGTTCTGGCGCTCGACC
>JAJZCS010000082.1 GCA_021829055.1 Pseudomonadota bacterium | reverse complement strand
CCGATCTTGCGCTCAACGATTTTTCCGGTGACAAATATCATCACACCCACCATTTGGATCCTTGCCGCCGTCGTCACCGTGCGGCCCGCCAGAATACCTTTGTCGCGCCTAGAATCGCGAACGAACGACGTACACACTCCTGCCTGTTTGCCCACCTGCAATCGCCTCACTGTCAGATGTATGCCAATGCCCACCCACTTCCGCGTGACTTCACCTATGCCGAGACATGTCATTGCCATGCCTCGTGGTTACCGACGCCGCTTTTCTCAACTGAGGCGGCTCTCAGACCCGGCTGCTGCCACCACCCGCCTCCCATGGCCAGAAAAAGCGCGGCACTATCGACATAGCGCTGGGATTTGGCACGCACCTGGGCGAGTATGGCTCGTTGCTGATCACGTTGCGCATTCAGCAAATCTAGCAACCCGACATTTCCTACCTGATAATTCCGCTGCATTATTGTAAACTCGTGATTTGCAGCTTTGAGCATAACATCCGCTGCCGACAGCAGCTGCGTATCATGCCGAAGCGCATCAAGGACATCGGCCACCTGTGCGAAGGCGTTCAGAATCGTGCGCCGATAAATTTCACCAGCGGCAACATAGTTATCTTGCGCGGCGCGCCTTTGTGCCGTCAGCGCCCCACCGTTGAATATCGGGACTGCGAGCGCTCCACCAACAGCCCATATAGTTGCAGGCCAGTTCAACAAGCTTGCCGCGCCGCTCTGCGCGATTCCGCCCGTCAGCGTGATATCAGGATAAAGATTGGCAGTGGCCACTCCCACGGCCGCGGAGGCGGCATGCAGCTCAGCTTCTGCAGCAAGGATATCGGGCCTGCGGTGCACGAGCTGCGAGGGCAATGCACTCGGGAGATCCCTAGGCAGCACCAGGTGGTTAAGCGAGAATTGAGGTGGCCTCCACTGTGCTGGCCCACTACCCACCAGAGTTGAAAGTGCATGTCGCACCGCACCAAGACGCTGTTTTAGAACGGGTAACGCCATGCGATCACTGGCAAGAGAGGTCTCCGCCTGAACTACATCAGCTTCAGTTACAACGCCCACGCTTGCGCGCTGTCTCGTTAGGGTCAACGTGTGCCGGTCGCAGGCGAGAATTACTCCATATGCCTTGATCTGTGCACGCAGAGAGGCGACCTGGATCGCATCAAAAATTACGGTTCCCGTTAGTGTAAGATAGGCCGCATCACGACGATACATCTGTACATTAGCTTGCTCCGATCGCTGTTCAATTTCGTACCGATTCTTGCCAAAGACGTCGAGTGAGTAGCTGACAGATGTACCAATGGAAAAATCGTTGAACGTTGTAGGTGGCAATTTCAATCCAAACGACGCAAAATTTTGACGCTGCCGCTGAGCACCCGCAGCAAAATCAATCCGCGGATAAAGCGCGCCACGTGCCGCTCTGGCCACCTCCTGCGCCGCCTTAAGATCAGCTTCCGCCACCGCAAGATCCGGATTTTTTGCGAGAGCAAGCCTTACAACTTCTTCAAGCTGCTTCGAGTGAAACAAGGTCCACCAGTCCGCTTCCAGCCGCCCACCAATGACAATACGCTGAACGGGTTCCCCCGCGACGGTCGGTAATGGGAGCTTGGTAGTGGCTCCGTAATTTCTTTCCATTGGTATAGCTGGCGGCTTTAGGGGTGACTCAACGCTGCACCCTGCCAAAATGCAACACACCAGGGTAATTGAGACCGGAAACCTGCTACGGCCCGCGTCGACCTGATGGCCGTCCAGATTGTTCGTAGCCGCTTTTTTTTCCGCTAGCTCGGAGAGTATATGGTTCATGATAGTGCTGCATCAAAACGGAAGGATTTAGGACTCCTGCATTTTGGCTTTCTTTGCCGACCTTCTGTGCCTACTGCGATGCGAATAGAGACCTGGTTGGAATATAAGTAAGACGCTGTGGGTTCCGTGGAGTCTATCAGCGCCACACTCTCCGCAGAACTCTTAATCAAGTGTTTATCGCAAAATGAACGTAATGATCGAAAACGATAATTGACAAGCTTTCTAACAATCCAACCCAAGCAGCTCACAAATTGGCGTGCTGTCACGGGTTCCAGGCTGCCAACAAGTATGACCGCGTTCTCATGAGTCTTTTCATCCTTCATTCCCGCGTTATTGGTTGGCTCTGCAAAGTGGTCACGCGAATCGAAGGAACACATACCTTCCTCGGTTATCTGCGGTGCTGATTGGGCGTACCGATACCGCTTTGTATGCGGCCTCACTCCGCTCAAATTTCCATACCCCTCCCAGATATTGATCGGTCGGCGACTCGGCTCGCATCGAGCGCCATATCGCAGATCAACTGAAGGCTCATGCCGGCGGTCTCTCATTGTCAATGATGCCTATCGAATTCTATGTACCGTGCACTTCAAAATAATCTCTGCGGATCAAGCGGTACGGCATTTACATCGACATTGATCAGGGTCAATGCGCTTGCTGACCTAAGTCCCAGAATCACCATAGAACCAGTTCTCGTCACCGCCTGCGCCCGGACTGACTTTTAGACGACCGAGTCGGAACCCGCTGTGCCAAGGGGCGGGTACCGCTGGTGTACGTTTTGCAGAAAATATCGGACAACGCCTTGAGCAACCGTTGCGCGGGATCACTGGAAATCCCATACCAGATGGTTTGGCCATCGCGCCGCGCGCAAACCAGACCGTCACGCCGCAGCAAAGCCAAATGTTGTGAAACCGTTGAATCCCGCAAGCCGAGAAATTCGGCCAACTCACCCACAGAGTGCTTACCCTCCGTCAACTTGCAGAGAATCAGCAGTCGATGGCGGCTCGCGAAGGATTTCAGCAACTCACTCACCTCGTCTGCGGCGGCTGTCATTTGATTCAGGTCAAGGTTCATAGATCATGGCTTTCGGATCAGCTTACTTTCATATTTGCGTATTTGCCGGTATATGAATATATTGTCAACCGAGAAACATCGGCGGCGACCGACCGCAAGTAAGCCTGGAGGCCAAAATGAGCGATGTCGTCATTCTTGGGGCAGGACTGGGCGGCACCCTGATGGCATACGAGATGCTGGATCAGTTGCGGCCAGCGGACCGATTGACACTTATCGGCCAGGAACCGAGGTACCACTTCGTACCTTCCAATCCCTGGGTAGCCGTGGGCTGGCGAAAAAGGGCAGATATCGAAATTGACTTGTCCGATGTCATGCGTCGGAGGGGTGTAAATTACATCACCCAGGGCGCCAGGCGGGTCGACCCTCGGTCACGAAGGGTGGAACTGAATGATGGCACGCATGTGAATTATGACTATCTTGTCATTGCCACCGGACCTGAATTGGCGTTCGACGAAATAGAAGGTCTCGGCCCGAAGGCACATACGCAATCAATCTGCCACGTCGACCATGCAGCGCAGGCTTACGACGCGTTTGAGGAGTTCTGTAAGCATCCAGGTCCTGTCGTGATTGGTGCGGCACAGGGAGCCTCATGCTTCGGGCCGGCGTATGAATTCGCTTTTATCCTGGATACCGAACTCCGCAAGCGGCGTATACGTAATAAGGTCAAAATGACCTTTGTCACTCCGGAACCTTATATTGGACATCTCGGCCTCGATGGTGTCGGAGATACAAAGTCGGTGATGGAAAGTGAGTTTCGCAACCGTCATATTCAGTGGATCACCAATGCCACCGTGAAGAAGGTGACGGACAACTCCATGAGTGTAGAGGAGATGAACGAAGACGGTAGCCCTCGCAAAATGCATGAACTCTCCTTTGCCTATTCGATGATACTTCCCTCGTTCCGAGGTGTTACAGCACTACGTGGCATTGAAGGTCTAGTGAACCCGCGAGGGTTTGTCCTGATCGACGAACACCAACAAAATCCTGGATATCCTGAGATTTTCGCCGTTGGCGTATGCGTCGCGATCCCGCCAGTTGGCCCGACACCGGTGCCGGTCGGAACTCCGAAAACCGGATTCATGATTGAGTCTATGGTGACAGCAACTGCGGTCAACATCGGAAAACTTTTGCGCGGCAAAGACGCTACCGCGCGTGCCACCTGGAATGCGATTTGTTTGGCGGATTTTGGCGATAGCGGCGTGGCTTTCGTCGCCCAGCCGCAAATACCGCCACGCAATGTCAACTGGTCTGCCAAGGGCGCGTGGGTGCATGTAGCTAAAATCGCATTCGAGAAGTATTTCCTGCGAAAGATGAACGGTGGAAAGGGTGATAATTTCTTCGAGAATTTTGTTTTGCGCCGTTTGAATATCCATAAACTTGATGAGTCCTGACGAGGCGGCAATGACTTCCGCGATCAAAATCGTTTGCCCGGACTGTGGTTCAGTCAACCGTGTACCTGGCGATCGCTCCAGAACCCAGGCGCGCTGTGGCAGCTGTCACCACGCACTGTTCAACGCCCATCCCATTGCCGTGGACGAAGCCGGATTTCAGCGACATCTACGCTCCAACAGCATCCCGATTCTAGTCGACATATGGGCGCCATGGTGCGGGCCTTGCCGCATGATGACTCCGGCGTTTGAGAGTGCCGCCACGGAGCTGGAACCTCAGATTCGGCTGCTGAAGCTGAACGCCGATGAAGCTCCAAATGTCTCGACGCAGCTTGGGGTTAAAGGAATTCCAGCGCTCTATCTTTTCTGCGATGGCGCTGTAATTGCGCAGACCGTCGGCGCCATGACCGCGGATTCCATCATGAAATGGACGCGCAACCACCTGCCTCAACACGCATCCTAAACCGAAGGAGTATTTGCCATGTCAACCGATCGTGCCGTGATGCTGTTTGCCGGAGCAATGACCCTGTTGAGCGCAATTCTGGTGTGGTTATTCAGTCCTTGGTGGCTACTGCTCACGGCATTCGTTGGGCTCAACATGATGCAGGCAAGCATTACAGGGTTCTGCCCCGCGGCCATGATTTTCAAGGCCCTGGGCACCAAGACTGGCGTAGCCTTCCAGTGAAGGACGGCCGACGGTTTGCCAGGCGGGTTGAGCACGAGAACGTGCTGCGCAGTTTCTTGCCTTGCGCCGATACCATTTGCCATCGTTCTGCACGGGCTAGATATCTCGGACCAAGTTTATATTTCAGAAAAGCCGCCTGAGCATTTCTTACATGCGAATACCTTGTCGGACTTTAAGTTTGCACGCCATAAGGTCCAAGCTGTTGAGCCGGTTAAGCCGGGCCAAAGCCTCAAGCTCATATGTGGACGGCCGCCATCTTGCAAGATAGTTGAGATGTGATTTGACCAGATCGCTTGCGTCCATATGTACGACCTGTTGGCGCGCTCACATATGAACGTTGGCCAAGATGACGGCGGTCCACATATGGATCAAGGTCGGTATGGAGGAGCCTAAGATTTAGCGCCGGTGTATCTAAGGCGAGTTGGCGAGATATGTCGCGGGGACGGCTTCGACAGTTCCGTTCGTTACTGAATGTGCAGTTGCGCTACTGCTATCGTCATGCAGCCGACATCCTGCGGCTCCCCAACGGGCCGCGGTATCAGCAGCGCACTATATGCCAGCCCCCATCGCCGCACGCTTCAATTTAAACCTCAAGTTCAAGTATCAGCGGACGGCAAACGTGTGTCCCGTCAGACCTGTCGGGACTGGAAATGGACGCCATCGTGACAGCAGCAATGGAACGCAATTTCAAAGCCCTTCCAGCAGGCCTGACGCT
Source organism: Pseudomonadota bacterium (assembly GCA_021829055.1). Lineage (GTDB taxonomy): Bacteria > Pseudomonadota > Alphaproteobacteria > Acetobacterales > Acetobacteraceae > Acidiphilium. Next base: position 2,504 of record JAJZCS010000082.1, on the reverse strand, counting down.
CACTACTGCTCTATTTGTGCAATTTGTGCTGGCTTCGCGGTTTTATAAAATTTCCCTGTGAACGTCCAAAGCCAAAGCACCAGCAACACGAGGATACACGGCCGGTGAGTTACTGCATACTACAAGATGGGGCTTATCCCGTTGACTCAGGCTGCGCTAGATATAGTGTCTTGAGTGGCAGCAATCGCGCTGCCGCCAGGACGCATTTCGATGACCGCCGCCCGTTCGCTTGCCCAATTCCAGGAATCCTTCTCTGACGAAGCGAGTTGCGCTGCCTTCTTGTTCGGCCGACGCTGACCGGATGGTTTTATCTGTCCGGCTTGCGGCAAAAGCCGCTTTGCCGCGCTGAAGAGCCGGCCGCGATTGTATGAATGCCTCGATTGTGGGCGGCAAACTTCGGTCACCGCCGGCACGGCGATGCATCGATCCCGACTGCCTCTGACGACGTGGTTCTGGGCCGCGCATCTCATGACGACCCATTCCAACGGCATGTCGGCGCTGCAACTGCAAGACCAGCTTGGCGTCACCTACAAGACCGCTTGGCTGCTGACGCAAAAGCTCCGGCGCTCGATGCTCGATCCAGACCGGGAGCCGCTGGAGGGCGTGGTTGAAATCGATCAGGCGGAAATCACCTTCCGGGAAGGCGATAACTCCTTCGAGCGCGGCAATGCTGGAAAAATCCTCGTCATAGGCGCCGTCGAGGTGATCGAACGCAACACCAACAAGGCCAAACCGCGCCGCAAACACGCCAAATATCTCGACACGCGTTCCGGTCGCATTCGCCTCGCCATGATCGCCGACAATTCCGCCGCGTCGATCGAAGAGTTCGTCAACGCCAACGTGAAGCGAGGAGCCACGCTGCTCACGGATGGCCACAAATCCTTTCCTGGCCTGAAAGGCTATCGGCATGATCCGCGTGTCGTCGGCAAGATGGCCGGGCATATCGTTCTGCCCTAGGTTCATCGGGCATTTTCGCTGATGAAGCGATGGAGCCTTGGCACTTAATCATGGGCTGCGCCGCAAACACGTCGATACCTATCTCAATGAATTCGTGTTTCGCTACAATCGCCGATTTTACCGGTACGTTCCATTCGAAACCCTGCTGGGGTTCGCCGCCAACAAAGAGCCCGCGAGTTATTGGGACCTCATCAAGCGAGATAATCCGAGGAAAAGCCCGGGGCGATCCGGCTCGACGCCGATACCACATATAGACGAGCCTGAGTCAGCGGGATAAGCCTCTTCCAGATATCAAGACCACGAGTGTCCAACCGTCGGGGCTTGCCGGTAAGTGTTTGAAGATGAATGGCGCGCCCTAGGGGAGTCGAACCCCTCTTGCAAGATTGAAAATCAGGAGAGCATTTCGACTTTTCAAAGACTTGGCGGCCAAGCAAGTGTCTAACCGCTATATATTTGATCAATTGGTTACAAACAGAATTGTCTAACCGCGCTGCGCCGTCAATCCAGCACCTTGTGCCATCGGGCGAGTATGGGCAACGGTATTCTTGCGGACAACATCAGCTACCTTACGGGCACGCTAGAAGTCAGCCGGACGCAAACCAGCTTTTTTCCAGATCCGACATGCGCACGACCATAGACCGCCGAGGATCATATGGCAGGTCCTGAAACCCATACCGGACATAGAACGGGCGTACGGTGTCATCGACAGGATGAGTAATGATGCCCCAGCTAGCCACATCTCGAGAGGCCCTGAGCGCTGTACCAAGCGCAAACAACAGCAGCGAGCGCGCATACCCCCGTCCCTGGTGGTCCCTATGTACCGCAAGCTGACCAAGGAGCGTAGCCGGCAATGGATCAGGTTTGTTGCGCCAATCAGATTTTTGCAAGGCTGCCCGCTCGATCTGTCCAGCGCTCAACGTGACATAGCCAACGATCAGGCCTGTCGACTTCCCACACAGGACATTGACCCGCGACAAGCAACTAGCATGGTTAGACCAGCCATGGCGCCAGAACCACTGATTCATCGAAGCTCGGCCGCAATCGAACGACATTCGATCGTCATCTTCGGCAAGCGGCCGCGGTGGAATTATTTCTGCCACTTGGGTGCAGTGCGAGACAGCTTGGCAAGCGCATCGATGCTCTGGGCAGGGCCATGAGCCCAAGCTTCAAACGCTTCCCACTTTTTGGCCGGAATAGTGACCACCCGAGTTTCCAAGAATTCTATCTCTGCAGCCTCTAGCGCCTTGCGCCGTATAAAGTCGCTAAGATTAGTGTTTGCCTGCTCAGACGCAGCTTCCAGGAGTGAGCGTTCTTCATCGCTAACACGGACGCTCAGAACCGATGTCGTCATAATTTATTACCTTTAGCGCTGTATGACAATAGCATACGACTGTAAGGCGAACAATACCGTGGCCCGTCTAAATTTATCGACCGTAGCAACATCGCTTGAGGCGCATTCAACCTGCCGACGCCGCGCCGCACCGCGTCCTCGCTGACAACCTTCTTCATGCCGAGCAGCTCGGGCAGCACCGCAGCGCAGCGCTGCG
>JAJZCS010000081.1 GCA_021829055.1 Pseudomonadota bacterium | reverse complement strand
ATGCCGTGAGGCATGCACAAATCACTGACGAGCAGACTATCCCGGTAAAGGACCGACGTGACAAAAGAACCTCCTAATGCAACGCAGGGCATCGATGCCGATCACGTCGCGCTCATGCTGGTTTCGACGCCGATTGGCAATCTCGGCGACCTCGCGCCACGCGCCGTCGAAGCTCTCCGAACGGTTGACGCCGTGCTGTGCGAGGATACGCGCCATACCATAAACCTATTGTCTGTGCATGGCATCCGCGTAAAGCTTATTGCCCTGCATGATCACAATGAAGAGCAGCGAAGCGCCGGCTTGATTGCCTCGATGCAGCGGGGAAAGCGCTACGCCTTGGTAAGCGACGCCGGAGCTCCGCTTATCGCAGACCCCGGCTTTCGCTTGGTTCGGGGAACGATCGCTGCAGGTCTCAAGGTCAGCGGGATTCCTGGAGCAAATGCTGCAATAATGGCTCTGGCTCTGTCGGGTTTGCCGCCACATCCATTCTTGTTTTATGGATTTCTGCCTGCTCGCCCCGGCCAGCGTCAGGCCGAATTGGCGTCGATTGCTGCCGCTGAGGACGCAGGTCTTAATGCGACCTTGATCTTTTATGAAGCACCGCACCGGCTGGCTGCTACTCTTGCCGACGCGGTTGCCATTTTGGGAGATCGTCCCGCTGCCATTGCCCGGGAACTCACTAAGCGCTTCGAAGAGATAAGGCGTGATACTCTCCCCAATCTCGCCGCCTTTTATTCCACCAACGAACCTCGTGGCGAGATAACCTTGGTTGTTGGTCCTCGCCCGGCCGCGGTCGAGATCCCAGATGACCGTCTGGATGCAGCCCTCCTCGGAGCTCTGGCTACGCAACGGGTTCGAGACGCCGCGAGCACGGTTGCAGCGCAATTTGGTATTTCGCGTGCTAGGGCGTATCAGCGGGCGTTGAGGCTGCGTGGCGTTGCGCCGGCGGGTAAGCTCGATGCAGGAGCATGATTCGGCAAAGGTTGGAGATGGATCAAATGCGTGAGCAGCCCAGGATATATCAAATAAGGTAAGGCGTTCACGGCGCCGACGGCCACTGTAATTGCGATGAGTACCAAAGCTGCCGTCCAGCCAGCCATTCGCAGGCCCGATTTTACGATAAACCACTGTAGCCAGAGCATGTAGCCGACCAGCGCACCGATGCTGCCTGCAGCCGAGACCGGGTCCGGTAAGCCGAGCGCACCTAACGTGCCATCAATCAGGATAACAAAAAACATCAACGGCAGCATCATCCAGATCGACCAGTTTAGCGCCGTTGAAGTCATTAACCAGCGCTCGTTGCCGCCGAACCGGCGCGAGGCGAATTCGATGGTTACCGGTTGGAGAAGCACACCAACGAGACGGGAGCAAAACAGCATACCTGCGATCCAATATTCATGCTGCATTGCCATCAAAATCGCCCCGACCAAGGGGAAAGCTACCAGCGGGGCTAATGATGCGGCGAACGCTGGTACGGAGTTTCCGAACTCTTCGATTCCTTGCCCTTGGCCTCGCGCCAAGAGCCAGAAGCCCCGGATGATGTTGCCACTGCTCTGCTTCATGACTTGAAAATCTCCGACAGCAGCGCTTCATAGATTCGCGCAAGAAGACGTAGGTCTGCGACCGGTACCGCCTCGTCAGTACGGTGCATGAGAGTGCCGACTAAGCCGAACTCAGCGACTGGGCAATATTTCGCGATAAATCGCGCGTCCGACGTTCCACCCCCCGTATCGAGACGTGGCTTTATACCGGTCAACATTTCTATTGCCGTTTCGAGCGCATCGGTGAGTGGGCCAGGTTCAGTGCGGAAAGGCTCCCCACTGATCGCCACCGAGATTTTCGCATCAGGTATAAAGCGTGAAATTTCTGCTCGCAGCCATGACTCCAGTTCCTTTCCGGTATAACGATCGTTGAAGCGGATATTGAGGGCAGCCTGAGCTGCACCCGGAATGATGTTGCCGGTAGGATTCCCAACATCGACGCTCGTGATCTGCAAAGATGATGGTTCGAAATATTCTGTTCCGTCATCGAGAGGGTGCGTCCTTAGCGTTTCCAGAGCCGGGATAAGTCGATGTAACGGATTGTCTGCACGCATGGGGTACGCAACGTGTCCCTGTATGCCGCGCACGGTGATCTGGGCCGATATACTGCCGCGTCGACCGATCTTGATAACATCGCCTAAAAGAGTACCGGAGGTCGGCTCTCCGACAAGACATAAATCTGGGATTTTGTTCTTGGATGCGAGTGCCTCAAGAATCCGAATTGTGCCGTCGGTGGCATCTCCCTCCTCATCACCGGTGATCAGCAGCGTTATCTTCCCGATCGGCAGATGCATGTTCAACCGCTGGGCAATCGCTGCCACGAATGCAGCGATTGCTCCTTTCATGTCGACGGCTCCGCGGCCGTACAAAACATTATCAACGACCGTGCCGCCGAACGGATCTGTCCGCCAACCAGTTCCTGGAGGCACGACATCGGTATGTCCCGCAAATCCGAAATGTCGACCTTTTGTACCCATTGTCGCAATGAGGTTATGGACTGGACCATCAACCCGATGCTCGACCAGAAACCCCAGCGCTTCCAAAGCTTGGCCCAGGATTATCTGTGCCCCTCCGTCCGTCGGAGTTACAGACGGACAACGTAAAAGTGATTGCGCCAAGCGTAAGGGGTCGGCGAGAACTGCTGTCGAGATCACGTTCGTAGCAGCTCGTTGATTGCAGTTTTCTCTCTAGTCCGGGCATCAACCCGTTTAACGATCACGGCGCAGGTAAGGTTAGGTCCGGGTGACCCGTCCGGCAACGGTTTTCCTGGCAAGCTACCCGGAATAACAACTGAAAACTCCGGCACTGTTCCGTAATAAATTTCCGCACTTTCCCGGTCAATAATTTTGGTTGATGCGCCGAGGAAGACGCCCATTGAGAGAACAGAACCGCGTTTTACAATTACTCCTTCGGCAACTTCCGAGCGTGCGCCGATGAAACATCCATCTTCGATAATAACCGGTGCTGCCTGTAGCGGTTCGAGGACACCCCCGATCCCGACTCCGCCGCTGATATGACAGTTGGCGCCGACCTGCGCGCATGACCCAACCGTCGACCAAGTGTCAATCATGGTGCCCTGACCGATTCTGGCTCCGACATTGACGAAGCACGGCATCAGCACGGTACCAGGTTCAATGAAGGCCGAGCGTCGAACTACAGCTCCCGGTACAGCCCGAATTCCAGCCGCAGTGAAACGAACATCGTCCCAATCCGTGAATTTCATGGAGACCTTGTCGAACGCCATCGCGCCGCCAACCCCGGGCATCGGTACGTTCCCTGTGAGCCGGAATGACAGCAGAATGGCTTCTTTAAGCCATGTATGTACGAGCCAGTTCGCACCGTCTTTCTCTGCTATGCGCAATTGTCCCAAGTCCAGCCGATTTAAGGCGGTTTCGACCGCTATACGATCTGCTTTCTCTTCTGCAGCGGAAAGCATTTTTTCGCGGCGCGTCCATGCCGTTTCAATGGCCGTTTGTAGTTCTTCATTCGTCATCATGCGTGAGCTGGTTCCGATTTGGTCATGGTTAGGGGTTTCCGTGGTCGCGCGGACCATGGTCAGGCGCGCTCAATGAGTCAATCAGGAGATGAGATATATCGATGGCATTCCTGACCCGCCAGGTATCGTCCAGAGATGTTCAAGCCCGCGGCTTGGCCAAGCCGTGGATTGTTTCGGCAACTCCTTTTGTCTTCCAATGGGTACTTTCGCGCCCCCAAAAACAAGCAGAAGAAGCGCAATATGAGCTCCTTCAATTCGCTTTGGCGGTCACTGCGCCCCAGGAACGGCATCTTCAGGGGCGTCGTCAGCGGTAGGGTGGGCCATCCGATGGCATGACCGCGGCTATTTTTCAGGGCAAGTTCAATTCCGGGTGATCCCTGACGGAACACTGGGTCGGTTCCGCCTCCCGGCGGCGTTTCAGCACGTGAGCAAGACTCTTGCTCTCCGCTACCGTGGATTGCCATGGTGGCTTAACCAGGGCGCTGGTTCATCTCGAGGACTCGGCTGAGCAGCCAATCCCCGTCAATTTTTTCTTTCGTCAGAGCCATCGCCAGAAATTCACTTCCGAACACCGCCGCACCGAAGATCATGTCTGGCCGTACCCATCGTACCCGCTCCAAATTCTTCCGTGAGTTGACCGCAGCCACGAGTCTTGCGTCGGTGCCCAGTTCGCGGGCTGCAAGGATCAGAAATGCGTTTTCCGAATCATCGTCACCGAGAGCCAGAATTGCCCGTGCATGTTCTCCGCCCGCAGCACGCAAGGTATCGAGGTCGGTGGGGTCGCCTTCGATTAACTCGGCATCACCGTATAAGCCGGATGTCCTGTCCGCAATGATGACGACCGGCTCCCCTCTCAGACGCAATTCCCGTGCCGTGTTGCGCGCCAGCATACTGTCACCCGCAATGATAAAATGATTGACTCGCTGCATCTTTTGTCTCCGATGACCAATGGTTCGATTAATGCGGTTTTGTATCATTGGCCCCAGCACCGCCGTTAGCGCTGTTACGAATACCGTTAGTCCAAGAATAATCAACGAAACAACAAACAGTCGCGCTTCCGTTGTCTTCGGCACGATATCGCCATAACCGACCGTTGACATTGTCACCATCGCAAAATATAGCGCCTGGGGAAGCGTTGTAATCTGCGGTGAGAAACCGGAGCCCAGCAAGAAGGCACCCAATATTCCATACACCAGCAGCACGATCACCGAAGCGAGGGCGAACAGTGTTCCTGCTGCAAGCGAGGATCGCTGGAAACAATCTCGGGCCATTAACAGCGCTACGAATAGAGTCGCAACGTAGACGGTTTGATTCGTAACGATGGCGCCGTTCGCAGTGTGAACGGCCAGAAGTAGTTGGGCTGTGGTTATAACGAGTGCCGACAGCCATGCAATTCTCGAGCGCACCAGCAGACCAAGGGCGATTAGCATTTGCAGAATACCGACCATCGTAGTCGGGACGCCGGATAGAATGAGCTCAGGTATGTGTCCGGAAATCGGGTGGAGTGCGGTGAGTAATTGCCCAATATCGAGATGCAGGTACTGGGCGGCGTACCGGCGGATTGTTGGTAGAATTGCGAATAGACCGGCGCCGCCAACCGCAGCAGCCAGCGGTACATGCGGGAACCATATATCAAGCCGCAAACGGCGGTAGATGCGGTTAACCAGTTGCCGCGTGCGCGTTGCCCGGGCTAGCCATAATCTCCGGGCAGCAGCGATCATATGTTGGATCGAAGCGGCAATGTCATGCGCATGGACACGACTTAGATCGAACGCCGCAAGCGCGCAACCAGATACCGATCAGCACAAGAGTAGCGACCTGCGGCAATACGACCACAGATAGTCTGCTATGACGACTGGTAACGTGATTCTCGTCATGCGTGACTCTCAATCGAGGCGTTGGCCATCAGCTGCGATATTGGGAATAACCACTGTACCCGACGGATGCTCTGAAACGAATCCTTCAGAAATTCAGTTGCTTGCTGGCAAAAACGACATGCGGTATCGCGGGAAGGAAGACACGCACCGCAGTGGTGGCTTGCGGTATTCGGTGCATTCTTTGCGTGTACGGAAGTCTGGTTGTCACTGTCACGTTGTGAGTTGTCGGCACATCGTGCGTCAAATTCCATCGGGTGCGCGAACAACGTAAGGATCAGGAGCTCCGATCGCCGCAAAGTAGCACCTGCCCTCGTGAGCTTGGTAGTCATAAACATCGAAGTTCTCTAAATTGCTGTAACCTTCGTCCCTAGTTATTCACATCACGCGGATGTGAACCCTTTAAGCGAGTTCCATCGGTTTCGCGCGGGTCGCGAGGGAGCAAGGCCAGCGCCGTCTATCTCTGTTGATAGGTGCAAACAGACTATTTCTTTGCGATGGACGAGAAAGGGAGAAAGACGAAAAGCAGACGTGGTTACAATGGATGGACAATCGTCGAACGTCGTCGAACCTGCTGTGCGTGGAAAATAGACATCAATCGTCAGCCATTGCAGGCGCTTTTTATCCCTCATAACTTTCTTTCGGCATTGGGGCGCGATTGTGTGGCCTGACGATATCCTTGATTGCACGATCCCGCGGCACTGTCATGCATTCAATTCAGAGATTGCAATATATTCGAAATTAGGGTGATATTAAATGAAGCAGACTGTCGCAAATAAGGGAGATTGAGGGAGACCGGAATGGGTCAAGCGATCAAGGGCAGTGATTCGCGGCCACAGAAAAAGAGTGTGCCCGTCGATGGCGTTTTGGACGCCAGTTCGATCGAGTTGGAAGCAATGGAGCGAAGTGCTGCTGCGGCCGTGGAATTCCTTCGTTGCTTGGCGAATCCGCACCGTTTGATGATTCTTTGTCATCTGACACGCGGAGAATATTCCGTTGGCTCGTTGGAACGGGAACTCGGCATCCGGCAGGCGCATCTTTCGCAGCAACTGGCGCGTCTTCGCCAGGAAGGTATCGTCAAAACCCGGCGAGATTCTCGTACGATCTATTATTCGATTGGGAATCAGGCGGCGACTGAGGTCCTTACGCTGCTTTATCGACTTTTTTGCGCAGATGTTTCAGGATCTCGCCTTGCAATGTCCGATGGCGGTGCCTGATGGTCTGGCTTCGTGCTGAAAAGCCGGGCCGCCCACAGCCCTAGGAGCATCGCGAGGACGAAGAACGCGACCGGTTCAGGCTGAACTGGTAGGGCCACCAATGCGGGGCCCGGGCAGAAGCCGACTAGTGCCCATCCCACCCCAAAAATGAGCGCGCCCAAAACGAGCCGCGGTGAGATGCCGCCCCGAGGTAGGCTGGGAAAGCATGATCCATCCAGCGCCCGAGGTCTCGAGCGGGCGACGACGTACCCTGCAGCAGCAAGCGGCAGAGCTCCGGCTATAACAAGTGCTAGACTTGGATCCCATTGTTCGGCAACGTTCAAAAAATTTAATACCTTTGCTGGGTCGCTCATGCGAGAGATTAGCAGCCCAGCGCCGAAGAGAAACCCAGAAACAAATGCAATGGATAATTGTTTCATTTAAAGGACCCCCAGACCTCGGGTCAGGAACACGGTGACAAACCCGATTCCCATAAAGGAAAGTGTAGCGATCAGGGATCGCGGCGATAGTCGCGACATACCGCAAATACCGTGTCCCGATGTGCATCCACCAGCGAGCCCGGAACCGATCCCGACCAGAAGCCCACCTCCAATAAGCAGTCCAAATGACGTGGTGACATAAACGTGTGGTGCGATGCCAAATATCCGTGCAAGCAGGCCGGCAAGCAACAACCCAGCCATAAACGCTAGCTGCCATGGTTGTTCGAACGGCCGAATTAATCCCGAAGCAATGCCGCTGACGCCGGCGATGCGGCCAATACCAATCCAAAGTAGCGCCGATGCCGCCCCAATCAGTAGTCCACCACAAATTGCAAGAAGCGGCGTAAATGCTGTCGGAATAGGAAGTGGGAGAAACATCGTTTTAAACGGCCTGCGGGGTCATTAGACGACACGCGTTACCGAGGGCTTCGCCCCCCCCCCCGGTCATTGCTTCGAAGCAAGCCTGCTATAGTAAACGTTGGCACCGACCAAACTGCGTCACGTTTGGCGGGACGCTGCTGCAATGTTGGTTTCAAAAATCCGTTCATCAGGCTCTATATTTCCTGTAATCTGGTCAACGTTGATGCCTCCCGGAGCCGGCCTTCGTTGACCGGGGGCAGTCCTTTGGGATGCGAGGGCTCATGTCTTGTGTGGTGCAGAGAATAGCTGTCCGTAGAGCGATGTCGTTTAATACTAGATTCCTGCATGATCAAACTACACTGCACAGGTCCATAACTTGGCTGGCGTTGCTTACTTCGGTGGCCAGGGACAGTGTTGCCGTTTGGGTTGGGGTACGCAGTTGCAGCAGGTGAAGGTTCCGGATTTCCGTCGAGCCAAGTGTCGCGAGAGCCGAATTCACTCAACGGCTTGTCTGCAAGATGGATACAGATCATTTCATTTTCGGACCACAGTTCTGCGTCGAGCGTCGAATCGGTGCGTATCATGTTTCCAACGTTATACCAACTGACTTAGCCTTTGATGCAGGTCCATGTTTTTGTTCCGATTGAGGTGATTCGGGCTGGGTCGGCTGTGAGGAAGAGCCATGCCTGTTTACAGGCTTCGGGCATTGCGTTGTGGCTGTTGTAGGCGAGGCTGCTTAACT
>JAJZCS010000080.1 GCA_021829055.1 Pseudomonadota bacterium | reverse complement strand
TTGTCGGGCCTGTCGCCCTGAACATCGGGCAACCGGGAAATGCGGTGGCGTTGCAGACACCGAGGCACTGCGGAACGGCTGAGATGCTTGCAAGGCGTAAAGGCAATCATCCCGCGGCAACAGCAGATGCCGACGGAAAGCGACGACGATCGCTTCATCCGCAATGGAGAGCACCGTTGATTTGGGATCTTCCGGGCCAGTCGGCACGCCGTACGATGCTTCCCTTGGGCCACGGCTTTCCGGTTGATCCCGTAGCGCTTCGCCAAAACCCTCAGGCTCTCCTGACTAGCCTGTATCGCTCGACGGACCGCCGCTGTCGGCGTGGCACTGCCATGAAGAATCTGGCCCATCGTGCTTCCCTCCATGCATAAGACATGGATCGCACCATCAAAGTCCGGAAACAAACAGCTAGATCATCGCAACACGAGCGGGAACATCTCCAGCCGATGCAATTGTGCGGCCCGCGCAGCAACGCGCAACTCAGGCGGCAAATCGGCCAAGCCAAGCGGATTGTTACCGGCGAACTTTCGCAGAAGTTCGTCTTGCAGCAAATCCTTAAGGCTAAGACGCGCAACATTGATTGCCAGCGGGGCATCAGGTTTAAGATGAAGCGCCGCGCGTATAGCCAGTAAGGCCGTGTGGTACCCGCCATTTTCATCAACCAGCCCCCGCCGCTTCGCCTGAACACCTGTCCAGACACGCCCCTGAGCAACAGCTTCAACGGCCGCCGGCGTCATGTGGCGTCCAGATGCTACCCAAGCAACGAAACGCCGATAGTCGTGGTTCAGCATGACTTTGACCGATGCTAGCTGAGTCGGTGTCCACGCCTTGACAGCACTATCGAAGTTCGCGTTGTCACCACGCGAAGACCCCGTGATCGTCACTCCCACATGACGCAACAGCGGTGCAAAGCTCAATTTGCCACTTAGTACCCCGATTGAGCCAGTCAGTGTCGCAGGATTGGCAACCAACATCGCACCATGACTGGATATCCAATAACCGCCGGACGCATCGAGCTCGCCCATTGACACAATGAGCGGCTTGTGCGCTGCCGCTGCGGCAGCAACCTCGGCGCCAACCATTGCTGAACCGGTCACTGTGCCCCCTGGGGTGTCAAGGCGTAGCAAGATCGCCTTGATTGACGGATTTTTGATTGCATCCGCAAGCTGCCGAACTAAGTGCTGCGGAGCTATTGATCCTGGCCGCTCCGCGGCGGAAGGCTCTTCAATCGTCCCGCGCGCAATAATAAGCGCTATGTGCGCCGCGTCCTTGGGTGGTACTGGCGCGGTGTCAATATAGTTCCTGAATTTTACAGTATCGGCTCCAAAGTCGCCTATCTGCTTAGCAAGCGGCAGCACGGAATCAACAAGATGATCTCGCTTCGCGTGCTCCGCGCCGAATGGTGCCTGGTCAATCAGCGCCTCGATAGTTTTAGGTGACTCGTGCAGGCGTGTGGCGATTGGAGCAATTGCTGACGCATAGAGTGATCCGGCCAGGCTATCCAGCATTTTGCGGTTGGCCTGCGATGGTTCCGAGCGCGTAAACAGCTGTGGATATGTCTTGTAGGCCCCGATATGCTCAAACTGCGCGGTTACACCCAGCTTCTGCAATAAAGTGGCTGCGAAGGGCGATTGAAGCGTGAGGCCGGTAACTCCAAAATCGCCAGCAGCAGAGACCTCGATCCGCGTTGCGGCGGTCGCAATGTCGTATGCTCCGAGGCCGCCTACACCATCAAATGACATCGCCCGTGCCGTGATGGGCTTGCCCGTCGCAGCATGAAACCGGGCGAGCGCGTTGTGGATCTCCTCGGCTGTCGTTAGCGAGCAACACGTCCCCCCCAGCTCCACGTCAATGCCTGTGACCCGGTCGTCACGCGCCGCACGATCAATGGCCCGTATCGTCTGAAATAAAGTTGGTCGCTCTTCCGTACCGAATTGGATCCAGGAAGCGACAGGTTCGGCATCCTTGGGGGCATGCAGGAGATTAATGCTAAGGGCAAAATGAGGTGGTAGAGGCTTGACTGATGTTTCGGCAATGTGCCGGATTGCGCTCACTGCAATAATGACAAGCAGAAGAGTCACCGTGCCCGTAACCAGGACAATCGTACGCAGCGTCAACCAAAGGCCGCGAATCACTCGTAGCGGCCAAGATCGGAAAAAGAAATAATCGGCCATGGTCACCCCAGAAAATTAACAAACCTACGCACTCTCCACGGCGCACACCAGTCCCAAGCAACCCCGGATTGCGTCACGCGGTCGAAATTCCACGCAACGACACCATGAACAGTAACTGTGTGTCGTCAACCCACATGCACAATTTGCTGCTCTCTTGATTGGCGACGTCTCGAATTCCTCAATCCTTGCGAAGGCCGCATTGTGTGGGACAGCTGTCCAGCCAGCTTGCAGACGCATTCGCCTTGGGTCGAGCTGAACTGACACAGGCAGCTCAACTAAAATACCATCATCCCGCTATCGCTCAAGGCATCTTCTCGACCACCTCCATCGCGACGAGTTCGGCGAGCAAATCAATTGGTCGCAAGTCTACAGGACAGGTTGGATGAAGCCACAGATCGGACAGCCTATGAATACCAAGAGATTATTGCCCCGATTATAAGCGCCTCCAAGCTCTGCCGGCCACAGGCACTCGTGGCCTCGGCGCAGCGCACCGAATTGGTGCTCTGCCATGAACCACAGCAAATCGATCTTTAAGGCACAACCCCCTACTGAATGTTTTTAAGATGCCGGCGCCGCTCACACCTTTTGCATGCGGACTGAGCGGAAAAATCTGGTCGGAGTGAGAGGATTCGAACCTCCGGCCCCTGCGTCCCGAACACAGTGCTCTACCAGGCTGAGCTACACTCCGAGGCGCCGGCTATAGCTCAACAGCCTAAACAAGGGCAAGCTGCACCATCCTGACGGAGAGTTTCACCAAGGACGCATACGGAAATCATTCGTGGATTCCCGGGCGACCTCCAACCCGGTGGAAGGAGGCTTTTATGAATTGCCAATATTTAACGCACTTGCCGCCCAAGTGGTTCGCTTGACACGGATCATGGTGATATGAGGCGCTCCATGTCTCGTAAACCGCGCCCAAATAGCAATCTATCTGCAGACCGATCGCAGCGCTTTCCTCCCGGCCAGCCGCGCGGCAGTAAACGGAGCTCACGCCGAACTGGTGACGGTCGTGGAGGCAAGCGTTCTCGCGAACCTCGGCGCCGGAGCGCATTTGTGCCGTTCGTAGGGAGTATTCTCACCCGCAGCTTGTACCGTCTGGCAGTAGTGGTCATTATTGGCGGGCTTCTGGGAGGCGGTGGGTTATTCCTGTATTTCAGCGCCGGCCTGCCGAGCGTAGCAAAGCTAAAGCACTACGAACCGCCACTGGAAACACGAATCTACGCCGATAATTTCCAGCTGATCGCGGCTCTCGGCATCCAACGCCGGATCTACGCGCCGTATGATCAAATCCCTCCGATTGTTCGCAATGCATTCATTTCCGCGGAGGACCGGAATTTCTGGACCGAACCCGGCATTGATCCGTTAGCAATTGTGCGTGCCGCATTTGTTGACTTGACCCGTATCGGTACGGGTGAGCGCCCGCTAGGTGCCTCAACGATCACAATGCAGGTAGTCAAGAATATGCTGCTCGACAACCGCATCGATTTCACGCGCAAAATCAAGGAAGCAATCCTCGCTCTGCGCGTGAATCGTGTGATGACCAAGAAGAGGATTTTGACGATCTATCTGAATGAAATCTACCTGGGGCAGGATTCGTGGGGCGTGGCAGCGGCAGCACAATCATATTTTGACAAACCTTTATCCAAGCTTACCGTCGCGGAAGCTGCCACTCTAGGCGGGTTGCCCAAAGCGCCGACAAACTACAATCCCTTTCTTCACCCCAGGCGATCGCTGGGCAGGCGTAACTGGGTCATTCACCGCATGCGCGTCGATGGTGCCATCACCGCGGCCCAAGCCAAACAGGCAGAATCTCAACCTCTCCTGCCGCAGGCCGCCAGCGCACCACAGGTGATTCCTGGGGCCGGCTATTTTGCCGACGCCGTGCAAGAACAATTGATCCAGATGTTCGGACGTAAACGCACGATGGAGGGCGGACTGATCGTTCGTACAAGTCTTAATCCGTCGTTGCAAACAGCGGCGATGGCCGCGATGCGCTCAAGATTGGTCGCCTATGATCACGAATTCGGAGTCTACAGAGGACCTGTAACCAAGCTTCATCTTGCTGATCTTGCAGCAGGATGGACAAACGCACTGGCTCGTCAACCGGCTCCGCCGGGCTTAATCCAGTCGTGGCGCCTTGGCATCGTCATCAGCGAAACCGCGGTCGAAGCAAAAATTGGCTGGCTCCACGACGGCAACCCCGGCACGCCGCGCGTCGGCACTCTTACCCTGGCGGCGATCCAATGGGGGCGCCCAATGATAGATGGCGTCCCCGGCCCACTCCTGCATGATATGCGTCAGATGCTCAAACCTGGCGATGTCGTCATGATCGAGCCTAATATAAAAGCAAAATCCAAGGGCGGAACGGTCGCGCTTGAGCAGGTTCCGCGGGTCGAAGGCGCTATGCTGAGTGTTGAGCCTCGTACCGGCCGTGTCCTAGCGATGGTGGGTGGTTGGAGCCATGCTATGAGTCCCTACAACAGGGCGATCCAAGCGCACAGACAGCCGGGCTCAAGCGTCAAACCATTTGTGTACCTAACAGCCATGCAGTCTGGACTGCAGCCGGACGCGACAATCCTGGATGCGCCATTCGTGGAACACCTCGCAGACGGCCAAACCTACCGGCCCGGCGATTACGAAATGAATTTCCTTGGCCCCGTGCCCGTCTTCTACGCCATCGAACAATCTCTTAACCTCGCCACTCTTCATCTTGCACGCCGCGTCGGACTGGCCAACATCGCTGTAAACTACGAGCGCTTTGGGATCGTTCGGCACATGCCGCTGATCTATCCGGCAGCGATCGGAGCACTGGATACGACTCTCTGGAAGATGGTCCGAGGTTATGCCACGCTCGACGAATACGGTCGCCAAGTCGACCTATCGTTGATTGACAGTGTCATCGCCCCAGATGGCCATGTGCTGTATCAGGCGCCCGCGCAATCTTGCCTCAACTGTACCGATGGCTCGCCTGATCAACCTCCGGTTCTCAACCGGCCTGGCACGCGGATTGCCAACCCCGACAGTGTGTTTCAGGTCATCATGATGATGCGGAATGTTACGGAGTACGGCACCGGCGTTCCAGCGGTCGTGGGGCTCAATCGCCCGATCGCAGGCAAGACCGGAACCACCAATAATTATAACGACGCATGGTTTATTGGCTTTGCGCCACAGATGGTCACTGGCTGCTGGATTGGCTACGACACGCCGCGTGATCTCGGCAACAATCAGACCGGTGGCAATGTATGCGGGCCGGCATGGAACCGTTACATGAAATTCGCTCTAAGAAATCAGCCCGTGGTTAATTTTCCAACACCGCCGGGGATGAAGCTAGCGCCAGTCTCGTTCGATGGCCAGACGGTAACCGAAGCATTTAAGCCAGGACAAACGCCTGGTGCGCAATCCAATGGCGGCCTAGTCGCCAATAACCAGCTCGGTTTCGGAACAAGCGTCAGTAACGCTAGATCGGGCCTTAGATCCAGCGATACCGACGAATTCAACCCGGCGAGTAGCAAGAGCGTGGGCCTGCCACCATCATCGGCAGCTGCTGTCGACAAGTCGCTCGGCGGTCTGTATTAGATCCCGGCATTTTGAAATTTGAGACCACACCTATGTCCGCCGAAACTGACAGCATCGTTCAGCAGATCGCCGAATCGGTAACCCTGCTGAGGAGGCATCTTTGACTGGGACGCTGCAGAAGGCCGCCTCGCCGAACTCAATGCGCGGGCGGAAGACCCGCAGCTGTGGCGCGAAATTAGTGCCGCCCAGACTCTGTTGCGGGAACGTAATTATCTAGCAACCCAAATTGAGGCTGTACGCACGATCGAACGTGAGGCAGAAGACGCTCGCGCTCTGGTCGAACTCGCCGAAGCTGAAGGTGATCACGCCGTATTAGCTGAAGCGGAATTTGCGCTTCGCCAGATTGCCGAAGAAGCAAAACGGCGCGAGATCGAAAGTCTGCTCTCCGGCGAGGCCGATGGTAACGATGCCTACATGGAAATCAATGCTGGAGCTGGCGGGACCGAAGCGCAAGACTGGGCAGAAATGCTTTTGCGCATGTATGTACGCTGGGCGGAACAACACGGCTACAAGGTGCAAGAACTTGATCATTCAGATGGTGAACAGGCCGGCATCAAGTCGGTTACGCTGCAAATATCCGGCCAAAATGCGTATGGCTGGCTCAAAACCGAAGCCGGCGTTCACCGCCTCGTGCGAATTTCTCCATTCGACTCGAATGCCCGCCGCCAAACCAGTTTTGCCAGTGTCTGGGTCTACCCAGTAGTCGACGACACGATTGAGATTGAAATCGATCCATCCGATCTCAAGGTCGACACGTTCCGTGCCTCGGGCGCTGGCGGCCAGCATGTCAACAAGACCGAGAGTGCGATCCGCATAACCCACGTACCGTCAGGTATTATCGTCGCGTGCCAAACCGATCGCAGCCAGCACCGCAATCGCGCTACCGCGATGGCGATGCTCAAGGCTCGCCTCTACGAGTTAGAATTACAGAAACGCGAAGATGCAACCGAAGCCGATGAAAATGCCAAACGCGACATTGGTTGGGGTCATCAGATTCGGTCGTACGTCCTTACACCCTATCAGCTTGTTAAGGATCTGCGCACCAACGTTGAGAGCAGCAATCCGAACGCGGTACTCGATGGTGATCTTGATGCGTTTATGGCTGCTTCGCTTGCCGCCCGTGTTGGGGCCACCCGCAGCGTGGCTTCCGCACAAGCCTAACCTCGCGCAACAAAAAACGCACTCGTCGAAGCCAGGAGACTCTTATGACCGTTATCGATAGTGTAAAATCTACTCTTGCTCCGCCTCACCGTGCCGGATTCCCGTTCATTGCAGCCGGGTTCGTGATTCTGCTCCTTGGGTTGCTGGTGGCAAGTTGGGTTGCGTGGATTGGTCTTATCTTCACGCTGTTTTGCTTTTTCTTTTTCCGTGATCCGGATCGGGTGCCCCCACCGCGAAACGACGTTCTTCTTGCCCCGGCCGACGGTCGCGTCGTGCTCATCGACCATGCAATTCCGCCACAAGAACTCGGCCTGCCCGAGGTGGCGGTCCCCCGCGTAGCAATCTTCCTCTCGGTACTAGACGTCCATGTAAACCGCATTCCCGCTGCGGGAACGGTCACGCGCATCGTATATCGTCACGGTGCTTTCTTCAACGCTTCGGATGACAAGGCTGCCGAAGAAAACGAGAGGAACGCACTGGCAATCCGTCTTGAGGGTGGGCAGATGATCGCTGTCGTGCAAATCGCCGGCCTGATCGCGAGACGGATTGTGTGCGAAGTACACGAAGCTGAGCATGTAACCGCGGGTGCCCGTTTCGGCATCATCCGCTTCGGAAGTCGCACGGATCTTTATCTTCCCCCTGACAGCACCATACTCGTCGCAATTGGCCAACGCACGGTCGGTGGCGAAACTGTAATTGCAACGACAACCGCAAACGGGCGACCCGAAACGTGAGCGGTAACGCTCCCCGCCGTTTTCTTTTGCCACGGAGGCGCCCCCCTCGTCGACCGCGCCTGCGTGGCCTCAGCTTCAATCGGATGTTACCAAATCTAATGACCTTAACCGGCCTTTGCGTCGGCTTTTCGTCAATCCGCTTCGCTCTGGATCAACGCTTTGGCGCTGCGGTCATCGCAATTGCCGTCGCCGGCATCATTGATGGGCTTGACGGCCGCCTGGCTCGCCTCTTGAGGGCAACCTCGCGTTTTGGCGCCGAATTTGACTCGTTATCCGACTTTCTCTGCTTTGGTGTTGCTCCCGCCCTCGTTATTTATATATGGTCACTCCATGCTTGGGGTTCCATCGGCTACATTCCGGCCTTGATGTTTACAGCCTGTATGGCCTTGCGTCTTGCTCGTTTCAACGCTGCCCTCGACGCGGAAGCCCATCGCGACGATCGAAAGTATCTCCCCGCTTCACGCTTTGCGTCCAATTTCTTCACCGGCGTGCCTGCTCCCGCCGGTGCAGCATTGGCATTGCTACCAATCTATTTCGGTCTGGAGGCCGATCAGAATGGCCTAATAAGACTCGAAACGTTG
>JAJZCS010000079.1 GCA_021829055.1 Pseudomonadota bacterium | reverse complement strand
CCGGGTTCCGTGCGCCGCGAGTTTTTCTTGCAGTTCAGCCAGCGTGATATCGCGGCGCTCCTCGACCTGGCGAAGAATGAACTCCGCTTCCGCCTCAATCCGGCCGGACTTGCGATCACCACCGTTACGCAACGGAGCAATGTCACCAGAGGCTCTCATCTGGGCCTGCCAGCGGATCGCGCTGGACGCGCTGACCTCAAAACGTGCCGCCGCCTCGCGGCACGAAAGACCTTCCGATATGGCAGCACAGACACGCCGCCGAAGATCAAGGGAAATCGCTCTCGCCATGCATGCCGGCCTCCTTCGCCAGCACACATCTTGAATCAGATCAAAGCCGTTTTGGAAATCCCTTCCGATTCATTCAGATAGGAAAACGCTCTAGCAGCACTAAAACATACCAAAAATGGAGCTACGAATTGTCTTTCTTATCCAAGCCTTGACACGTAATTCCTGAGGCTGACCGTTGGTCGCGGTTTGGTGTCTGCCTGCGCAACCGTTCGTCGTCCGTTCAGCTAACGCCTTCTACAACAATACCACACCAGTCAATTAGTGGGAACGTTTCCTCCAGCGCAGCAGTGCTGTATGCTGTGCTAGCCTGCGCCAATTACGCCGCTCGCCCGTAGTAAATGGCGGCGACATGAGTTGCCTCGGCAAAAAACAACCAACGCTCGATAAACAGGCCCATCCCAGCGCTCATCGCTGCGAACACGCTCAGTGCCTCTGGCATAACTCCGAGGGCAGCCAGACCTGCGCATGCGATCGGGATTGCGAACGCTACTAAAATAACAAGCCTCCGTAGTTTCGTTCGGTGCCTACGGGCGATTCGGAAGCCCATTTCGCGAAGGATGAAATTCTCGGTAAAATGCGGTAGGTCCAGCGGGCGTACAAGGCCTGACGAGAATCCTAATGCACTGGCCAAAGTCACCATAGGCGTTTGCGAATCGATGTAGGTCCAGTAGGCGCGTTTCGCTATTAGGCCTGTAACTCCGAGGACCGTCCCGATGCCTGCCGCCAGACGCACTGCGCCATGGCTAAACCCGAGTATCAAGGTTAGTAGCAAAATTCCAGAGAATGCGCCGTAGATCAAATAATCTGGCAATGTGTGGGCATTATACCATTGTCGGATTGGCTTGAGGCTCGCATAAATCATTGCTGTACAGCCTATCGTTAGCATGGCCATCACACCGGTGCATAACCCTAATGCAACTGTCAATGGGACGTCTGGTCCGCTTATCCACCACGAGATTGCAAAACCAAGCGCGGGCAGATTGGTTGCTGCGGCCGCGAGGCCCTCGCGTGCGAGCCACGACGAGCGCCACTGACTGAAAGCACGCCAGGCACGCTCCGGTCGTCCCAGATGCATGGTTGATGCGACCAGCCCTGCAGAAGCGAAGCCCAAGGCCGTCAAAGTTGCGGCGGGGCCGAACGAGCGCGTGTCTGGTAGTCCGCCAAAAATCTCGAATACGCCCATCCATGCGAGTAGTCCGTATCCGAAACCTGTTAACGTAGTTAGCAGCAAAACGGACGATGCCGGTCTCATCGTGACAGTATCCTGTCAAGAAGCTTAAGTAAAGGTGAACTAGAGCCTTCAGCGCTGGATTCTGTTGCTTCATAACCATGTGTCTCTATCTTTGCCCTTTGCGGAGGCAAATATTTGTTCACAGGCCGATAACCTAACTCCTCCATTAGGTCCATGCTCCCTCGCGCGGAGACGAGAATCGAAACATGGCTTTCTGGATCATTGAAGTCGCCGAAGTGTCGTGCATGCGATGGGCACGTGGAGACACAGGCAGGGACGCGATCTTCCTCGGGCAGTGATGTATTATAAATGCGATCAATGCAAAGCGTGCATTTCTTCATCACTCCTGCATCTTCGTCAAACTCGCGGGCGCCATAAGGGCAGGCCCAAGAACACAGCTTACATCCGATGCAGATGTCGGTGTTAATCAGAACAATGCCATCGTCGGCACGTTTATAAGATGCTCCTGTTGGGCAAACGGTGACGCAGGCTGGGTTGTCGCAATGCAGGCAAGATCGAGGGAAATTAACAGTCCGGCAACCATGTCCTTCGCTCTCAAGCTCGTATGAATGGACCCGGTTGAACCATACACCGTCCGGATTTCCGCCATAGGGATCATGGTCGGGTAGCGGTGCGTGAAAGCCACTTGCATTCCATTCTTTGCAATTTACTGCACAGGCGTGGCAGCCGACACAAGTATCGAGATCGATAACGAGTCCGAGCTTCTTTGTTGGTGTGGTAGCGTATGGTAAACTCGTCATTTTTCTTCTCTCTTCTGAAAGTGACGAAGAATCTTTGGATGTTTTGTTTTAAAAGGAGGTGTTAGCGGGGCAAACGTTGGGTGGGCTTCGCCACTTTCCTCAGGTTTGCATTTTTCAAGTCGTACCCGTAGATCAAACCATGCGGCCTGGCCGGTGACGGGATCAGAATTTGACAGCTTTGTTCCAGTGGCGTCGTCCCGTAGGTACTCGGATATGATGTGATTGAGAAGAAACCCGCGCTTTGTTTCAGGAGCATCCAAATCAAGGGTCCAGGCTCCAGAGCGCTTTCCGATAGAATTCCAAGTCCAGACCGTGTTGGGGTTTACACCATCCATAACACGTACTTGGCACTTTAGTCTGCCGTTGGGTGATGATAGGACAACCCAATCTTCGTCGACCAGATCATGGACTGCCGCAAGGGTTCGGTGAATATAAAGTCTGTTTTCTGAAAGAATCTGCCTCAGCCATACATTTTGGGACCCCCAGGAATGATACATCGCCATGGGCCGCTGGGTGATCGCGTGCAGGGGAAATCTGTTTTCGTGGAAGTCCTCTTCCAGTGGCTTATACCAAATGGGAAGAGGGTCCATAAACTTTTGGACTCTGGCGCGCAGGCGCTCCGGCGGTTGCTGGTGCCCGTGCCCTTCGGCAGCTAAGCGAAAACGCTGAAGGGTCTCATCATATAGTGCCAGAACAATGGCATCTGCTCGATCAATCAATCCCATGTCCACCGCACCAGAGAGGTACGTTTTATTTGCGAATTTGTAGTACGATTCGGTTTCGGACAGATGGTGCTGCCAAAAGCCGTGATTTTCGATATATCGGCGTAATTGGTCTGGATTGGGAGGGGCTTTGCCGACAGCCGTTCCGTCTAGACCGCGAAACCCAGCAAGCGGACCAATTCCGGGCGCCCGTTCGTGGTTGATGATGTAGTCAGCATAACTCGGATACAGGGTGTTTCCGCTACCGTCGGTGAATTGGGGGAGCCCAAGTCGTCCTGCAATATCGATCAGTACGTCTTGGAATGGCCGCACATCTCTATCAGGCGTGAGTACTGGCACCCGTATTGCGTCCGCCGGGCCATGCGCTGACCCAATAGGCCTATCCAGCAGCGAGATCGCGTCGTAACGTTCGAGATAGGTAGTATCGGGTAGAACCAAGTCCGCATAGGCTACCGTTTCTGAAAAGAACGCGTCGGCGTAAATTACATACGGGATCCGATAGTTTCCGTCGCGGTCGTGTTCCGTTAGCATGCGCATGGCTTCGGCGGGGTTCATTGCGGAATTCCACGACATGTTCGCCATATACAGAAACAGCGTATCAATTTTTTCGGGGCCGGCATGATATGCTTCGGCAATCGCCATATGCATAAGCCCATGAATTCCAAGTGGGGCTTCCCAAGAAAACGCGCGATCGAGGCGCAAAGGCTCTCCTGCGGCATCTACAAGAAGGTCATCCGGTCCAGTCGGGAATCCGAGGACGGGCGAAGTGAGCGAGCCATCTGGATTTCGCTCACTCTTTGCTGGAGCCATGCCGCCCGGGATGGGTTTTGGGTAGGGGGATTTGTACCGCCACGAACCCGGAGTATCGACGGCTCCAAGGAGCATTTGCAGGACGTGAATCGCCCTGCATGAATGAAAACCGTTGGAGTGCGCGGAGATCCCGCGCATAGCGTGTATCGCGACGGGCCGACCTATCATATACTCATGACGACGGCCAGCGGTATCGGTCCACGGCGTTGCAAGGCGAATAGTTTGATTGAAGGCTATCTCTGAGATTTCCGCGGCAATCCGGCGGATGTCCGATGCTGCGACGCCGCAACGTTCTTCGACAGATTCTGGGGAGTATTCAGGCGCGAGATAACGGGATGCAAGAATTGAAAATGCCGGCCTGGCACGCTTGCCATCTTCCAGAATGTACTCGCCGACAAGAGCAGGGTCGATTCCAATACGCTGTCCGGGCACGACGCAGCCAGTCGCACGGTCGTAAGCCATAGGTTGGCCCGCAGCATCGCGCACAAACAGTCCATGTGTCGAGTTGCCTGGCTCGTCGACGACGAGGTGATGTGCGTTAGTATAACGGACTAAAAACTCGGTATCGATAGAACCCGATTTTAGAAGACAATGAATGAGGGCCAGTACGAACAGTCCATCGGTTCCGGGCGTAATTGCCACGAATTCGTCGGCGATCGCCGAGTAGCCAGTTCGTATCGGATTGATGGAAATGATTTTCGCTTGCCTCTTCTTGAGCTTTGCCAAGCCGATCTTGATGGGGTTTGAATCGTGATCTTCGGCGACCCCGAACAGAAGGAATAGCTTCGCGTGATCCCAATCCGGTTCGCCAAACTCCCAGAATGAGCCGCCCAGCGAGTATAATCCGGCGGCTGCCATATTGACCGAACAAAAGCCGCCATGCGAGGCAAAGTTGATGGTTCCGAACATGCGCGAAAAATGGCCGGTTAATGATTGGGACTGATCCCGTCCAGTATAAAAGGCCAAGCGGTTAGGATCGCTTGCGCGAATCGCTGCGAGCCGAGTGGTAGCGGTCTGCAGTGCTTCGTCCCAGGAGATTTCTACGAATTCACCGGCACCGCGCGGGCCTACCCGTTTGAGCGGAGCGCGCAGCCGTGCAGGCGATAGGACATTCATTATTCCTGCGGAACCTTTAGCGCACAGCACTCCCCGATTAACGGGATGGTGGCGATTACCTTCAATAAAGCGCAGTTGCCCGTCCTTCAGATGCACTTTGATGCCGCAGCGGCATGCGCACATGTAGCACGTTGTATATGCAATTTGGTCGCCGATCGGGGCAGAGTATCTTATATCGTGTGTGTTCATGTGATCCTCAGTCCCATTTAGGCGGAGGACCTCAGGTCAAACTATCGTCGATTTTCGATGTATTTCATCACTAAAGGAGATCATTTGCGCCGTCGGCGGCCAGCAGCAGTTACTGCCTTGACCAAGGCGTCTACATCGCTCCGTGTAGTGCGGTGATTAACGATCGCGGCCCTGATGGCAATACGTCCGCCGATTCGGGTTGTGGAAGGGACAAAGCTCCCTGCTTCCTGGAGATCGCCGACGACTTCGGTATTCAAGTCGTCCAGATCCTCTTTGCCGTCATCATAGCGGAAGCAGACGATGTTTAGCGCGACCGGAGCGAGTAATGACAAATCAGGTGCGGCATCGATCTGGCGGGCTAAATAAGTGGCGATTTCACATGTCTGGTCGATAATTGCTCCAAGCCGGTCTCCGCCGTAACTCTGGAGCGTCATCCAGATCTTCAGAGCGCGGAAACTTCGTGAGAGATCAGGACCAAGGTCGCAGGGCCAAGCTGCACCGCGCGAAAGACCCCGAGACGTGTTGGACAGGTAGCTGGCTTTTTGTGCAAACGTGTCGAGCAACGAATTCTGGTCGCGTACCAGGATACATCCAGCATCATATTGTACCTGCGCCCACTTGTGGAAATCAAATGCGACCGAATCGGCCAACTCAATTCCCGCGAGCAAGGGTCGTCTGGCTGCCGACAGTGCGGCCAGTGCTCCAAATGCGGCATCAGCATGGAACCACAGATCATACCGTGCGGCGATCTCGGCTAATCTTGAAAGATTATCGATGGCACCGACATCGACCGATCCAGCTGTGCCGATCACAAGGAGAGGGGTCAGACCTCCCCTACGGTCGGCTTCAATCTGTGCATTTAGTGCATCAAGGTTCATTCGATAGTCGGAGTCTACCGGGATGCGCCGTAGAGCCTGACTCCCCAGTCCGGCCATGTCGAATGCACTAACCAAGCAGCGATGCACGCCCATCTGTGCATAACCAACTAGTTGTGAACCGTTTAATCCGCCGGTGCGAACATTGGCACCGAGCATACGCCGCCGTGCGCATAGCAGGCCAATGAAATTCGCCATCGAGGAGCCCGTTACCAATACGCCACCGGCTGTTTCGGGAAAGCCGAGCATCGCCGCCGACCAGGCAATGACCTGTCGCTCGACGGCGATCCCAACGTGGTCACGTCCGCCACAATTCTCGTTCAATGCCCCGGCTAGCAGTTCAGCTAGCATGCCCACAGGCGTGCCCCCGCCCTGTACCCATCCCATGAAACGCGGATGGAGATTCCCCGAGCTGTACGGCGCAATGGCGTCGCAGAAGATCCTGTAGGCGGCCTCTGGGCCTATACCGGCATCTGGCATCTGGTTGGAAAAAACTGAGCGCACTTCGTCGGGCATTGGCCGCCAGACCGGCATGTTTCGAAGGCCTATTAAGCGGTCGATGCTGTCATCAACCATTTGATGCGCGAGCGTGCGGAATTTGTCCCAATCTTTTGGATCGAGCGTATCCGAAGTGTCTTCAGCCGGGTTTTCCAGATGTTCGGAACTCTCCATGGTCGCGCTTAAGAGATCACCCTCATGGCGGCGTCAAGAGAGGGGAGGCGCTGCGCGGTCCTAAATCACGTTGAGCGACGTAAGGGGGCATCAACCGGTATTGCGCTGAGGTCGTCGTGAAACGCTCTGGTTGCACTGAATGAAGAATCGGACGCTGACATGTCTGATTACGTCAGCTAGCAGCCTGTCGGATTCCCCATCCGGCCGGGATGGTGCAGAATCGGCGGATGACCGATTTCATTCCGTTCAATCGCGAGCAATCGTATCTGCTTCTCCCTGACCTGCAGCGCTGGCTTCCGGAAGACGACGTGGCGCATTTCGTGATCGCGGCGGTGGAGCGGGTCGGTCTGTCGGCGTTCCAGGTGAAGGCTCGCGCCGGCGGCAAGGCGCAGTATCATCCGTGCCTGATGCTGGCGCTACTGATCTATGCCTGCGCGAACGGCATTTTCTCCTCGCGGCGGATCGAGCGGGCGAGCTACCGCGACATCGGCGTGCGCTTCGTGGCGGCCAACCTGCACCCGGACGACCACGACACGATCGCCGCCTTCCGGCGTGCCAACAAGGCGGCGTTTCTGCAAGTGCTGCTGCTGTCGCGGGAGAGTGGTCTGCTGTGGCCCGGCACGGTGTCGATCGACGCTAATGCCTCGAAGATCCGCTCGATCCGCTACGACCGGGCCAAGGAACTGTGCGCCACGCTCGCCGCCGAGATCGCCCGGCGCGTATAATAGGGCGGCAGGCGAAGCTTGATGCCGCCTGCGCCCGGCTGGAAGCCGAGGAGGGCCCGTGCCGGGCGGAGTATGAGGCGAAGAAGGTGGCCTATGATGCCAAGGACGGCCATCGCGGCCGTCCGCCGGTGCTGCCCGACGATACGCCGCCGGCGGAGCAGTCATAGACCAATCTGACCGATCCGGACAGCACGCTGATGCGCCGCTCGAAGGCGCATGAATACCGCCAGGCCTACAACGCCCAGGCGGTGGTGTGCGCCGAGGGCACGCAGGTGATCCTGGCCACCGGGGTGAGCACCAAAGCTCGGGACTAAACACTTTTCCCGCTGTCTGGGACGAACAGAAGGCGGCCTGAACTTCAAGCTGCACGCCGTCTGCGATGAGGCCGGAAAGCCGATCTTGCTGCACCTCACCGCTGGGCAGGTCAGCGACCACAAGGGGGGCGCCCGAGCGCTTCTGCCGCGCATGCCACAGGCCGCGCGCTGATCGCCGATCGCGGCTACTACGACAGTAACTGGTTCCGCCATGGCCTGGCCGAGCAGGGCACCCCCCCCTGTATCCCACCTATAAAAAACCGCAAGCAGGCGTTGGAATATGACAAAACGATCTACCGCCAGCGCCACAAGATCGAGAACAGGTTCGCCAAGCTCACGCACTGGCGACGCATCGCCACACGCTATGACCGCTGCGCCCATACCTTAACTTCTCGGCCATCTGCATCGCAGCCTCAGTCGCCTTCTATCTCAAGAAATGAGTCCGGACCCCAGCACTACTTTGGCATAATTTTTCGGGTTTGTTCGTTTTTAGGGTTTCCGAATCGGCTTTTGACTGATTCATGGGTGGTCGGCATTGACGCGGCTGACCATGGCACCGCCCCAATTGGATT
>JAJZCS010000078.1 GCA_021829055.1 Pseudomonadota bacterium | reverse complement strand
CAGCGAGCGAAGGGGGTGTAGTGTCAAGACAGATGATCGAGTTCTCTGTCTAACTCGGGGAGGATAGAAAAGAGGTCACCCACCATCCCGTAATCGGCGACCTGAAATATTGGCGCGTCTTCATCCTTGTTAATGGCAACGATGATTTTCGAGTCCTTCATGCCGGCCAAATGTTGAATCGCCCCTGATATTCCTATTGCCACATACAGATCGGGGGCAACAATCTTACCAGTTTGGCCGACTTGGCAATCGTTCGGCACAAAGCCTGCATCCACTGCAGCACGAGACGCGCCGACAGCAGCGCAGAGTTTGTCAGCGATCGGGTAAATCAGTTTACGAAAATTGTCTCCGTTTTGTAAACCGCGGCCGCCAGAGACAATAACACGCGCCGCAACAAGGTCAGGGCGCTCATTCTTCGGTACTTCAGCCGAGACAAACCTCGATTTTGTATTGGCGATAGCAACTTCAAGTATCTCAATAGGTGCAGTTGAACCGTTTGGGGGAGCGGGGTCAAAACTGGTGGCACGGACGGTCATGAGCTTCCTTGCATCCGAGGATCGAACGGTCGCGTGCGCATTGCCGGCATAAATCGGGCGAACAAACGTGTTCTCGTCAATAACGCCGATAACCTCGCTAATTGGCTGAACATCAAGTAATCCGGCAGCTCGAGGTATGATGCTTTTACCAATTGCCGTGGAAGCCGCTATAATGTGTGAATAGGTCGGTGCGAGATGCACTAACAGATCAGCAAGCGGTTCGGCCAGAGCGAATGAAAAAACGTTGTCGTCAGCAACAATAACCTTTCTAACTCCATAAATAACAGAAGCGGCTTTTGCGATATGTCCTACGTTATAACCCGCAACAACTGCTACGACATCGCCGAGTTTATTCCCTGCTGTGATCGCATTACGCACTTGGTTTTTGATTTCTGTTCCGTCGTGTTCAATAAAAACGAGTACTTGTCCCATGGTCAGATCACCTTGGCTTCTTTACGCAGTCTCTCGACCAGCTCTTGCACCGACTTCACTTTAATACCTGCCGCTCGCCGAGCGGGTTCGGTTACATTTACTACAGTGAGTCGAGGAGAATGTTCGACGCCCAGGTCATGGGGTGCGATCACCTCAATCGGCTTCTTGCGCGCTCGCATGACATTGGGCAAAGACGCGTAGCGCGGCTCATTCAGACGTAGGTCCGTAGTGATTACTGCGGGTAGAGCGAGGGCAACCGTCTCCAGACCGCCATCGACCTCTCTAGTGACCGTCGCGGTATCCGCAGTGATCACCACCTTGCTCGCAAAAGTGCCTTGCGGCCAGCCGAGAATGCCGGCCAACATCTGACCGGTTGCATTCATATCGTCATCGATGGCCTGCTTGCCCATCATGACGAGCTGGACTATCTCCCGGGCAATCAGGGCCTTAAGCAGCTTGGCTACCGCGAGAGGCTCTAATGTTTCGGTTGTAGCGATAAGGATACCGCGGTCCGCTCCCATTGCGAGCGCAGTGCGGATCACGTCCTGGCATGCAGTTACGCCTAGCGATACTACAATTATCTCTGTGGCAATCCCCTGTTCCTTGAGCCGCAGGGCTTCTTCGATGGCTATTTCGTCGAACGGGTTCATCGACATTTTGGCGCCAGCCGCATCGATCCCGGAGCCGTCAGATTTGACGCGCACCTTGACGTTATAGTCGACGACGCGTTTGACTGGGACAAGAACTTTCATGATTTCACCGTATGGTCCTTTGGGCCGGCGTCTTTGACCGGAGGGCGAGTTGCAGGAGAGGAATCGATAGGCCAATCATTGGTGATTCTTATTAAGGTTTGCGGGGGGTGGCAATTCTGGAGCCGCAGGTCCGAAAACGTCTCGCAAGATGCCCGGGGCCAAGGCGGAAAGTGGGTTCACTGAAACATTGGGATTCGCAAACGTTCCGGTTAAGCTATAGCGCGCTGCAAATAGCCCGCCGCCTTTGTCGCTACGGAAAAGTTGGCCGATCACTGGGATTTTTCCTGGTAGGGAATTTATTGCATACGCGGGGACGATTGTGCCGCCCAGATCGTAACGCTCGCGTTCCAGATCAACAGTGCCAGAAGTAGTTAGGCCCAGCGAGGGTGATTCTGCCCGACCGCGAACGATCGATAGCACACCGTTTTCCAGCCTCAGTTGCGCAACTAATCTGGAAAAACCGAGACCTGGCCCTGAAGCAGCGGCGGGAATTCCGTAAATCGTTAGCGCCTGAAGAAGCTTTCCCGCAGCGGGAGCTTGCGGTATGCGAAAATCCTTAATCGTGATACGACCTTCAATACCAGAGGTGGTATTGTGACCGATAAAATGCAGTGTGCCTCCGGCGATTATACTAGGTTCGCCGACCGCAGCTAATAAGGACGCGGTATCGCTACTGACAAGATCAATATTAGATTGGCCTGATACCCGAGTGATATGAAGGGTTGCTTTTCCTTTCTTGGACGGTTCAGAAACGGCGGTGAGTCGATATAGAGCGGTACCGGTACCGGTAGCCAGAATGCTGGTCGAGCCAAGGCGCTTTGCATCAGGACTGTCGTCCAGCGCTACATGCGCAAACTTCGCAACAATGTGCCACCGCGGATCCAACGCAAGATTGTGTCGCAACGACCACGGAGGCGAGACAACTCTCGTCTTATTTCTGGAGTGCCCGGGTGCACTGCGGGAGGGCCGAATGGCAGATGCTATGTCGAGAACATTGCCTCGTAGGGACACTGTCCATGGTGCATCCAAGCCTGCTGGCGGCGTCACAGTTCCCGTTGCGGTAGTGGTGCCGATTCGTGCCGTTGTAATGGCGAAACCATTGGCTTTCTGGGCACCACGGAATAATAAGCGGGGCGCTACGGCGGTGGCGGATTGCAGGCCGCTTAGTTTCCCGGAAACGAGGGTAAGGGTTAAGTCAATATTGCTACGCACTCCAGCGGTCTTGTTCCAGCCAAGCCCCGGCAGCGCTAGACGTGCGCCGGTCAGATCGAGGGCGAGATTGAGTTTTCCAGTGCCTTTCGTTGCCTTGTATGTGATGCTAAGCGGTGCAGAGCCGCTCCGCCAGACGGTGCTCGGTACCCCCATCCGCGTTAGAAGAACTGAATTTAGGATTGCTTTCCCGGAGAGATGAACGCGATTTTCGGGCAGGCCAATCACGGCTGTGAAGGACGCTGGTTGGTCGCCCAGCGCGCCCGTGCCTGACAGGTTGACACGGTGGAGGTCTGCCTGCAGCTGCACATGCGCCTGATCCAACGCCAAGTTTACGAAAGGAAGAGGCACCGTTCCATCGGTAAGCATGGCGTTGATGGCTAATGTTAGATCGTGGAGGGTAAGTTTGCGGATGAGCGGAAGGCGGGCAGCGACAGTCGCTTCAACATCGCCGGTAGCATGGGCCAGCTTGATGCCTTCGGCCGCAAGGCGGAGAGGCGGCGCGTTCAGGGAAGGAACAGCACCTGCCAGGGAGCCAGACAGACGAGCCGCAATCTTGGCGACCTGCATGTCGCTATCGAGGCCGTCTACCATCATTGTGCCGCTCAGTGCGAGGCCACCGAAGTTGCCGTGGGAAGCAGTGATCAGAAGCTTGTCAGAATCCGGGAACAAAACGGTGCCTGCAAGTTCAGTCATCTTTGTCGCGCCCGGGAGCCAGTTCAGTGTGATGCCACTAGCCAGGAAGGTGCCATGGAAACGGGTAAGTGCAGGCGAAGGAGAGAGGTAAAATTCAGCCGAAAAATCGCCGCCGGTCGCGACGCCGTCCGTAATGTGCCTTGTGACAAAGCGTCGGGCATCGGATGCTAGACGGTTTGGCCAGTAGATCGGCAACGCTGATGCCTTGACCCGATCTACCGCAACGCGTAGTGCCCCAGCGTAAGGAGGCGCTAAACCGAGAGTTCCCGTGGCGGTTAGTGTCGGATCGGAACCGTTAATCTTAGCGAGATAGAGTTGCGCCTGCTTGAGCCGCGCACCGCTTTGGCGGACGTCTATGTCGAATTTTCCATCCTTGATCGGAATCATGCTGCCGGCGAATTGTATCGATCCAGCGCCAAGGTCTGCTGCGACATTAATTGGTTGGGATGGCTCGTCACGTCGAATGGGCAAACCGACACTGATCGTTGTCGGGGTATCGAAACGGCGAAGCCAAATACTATTAGGAGCTATGCGGGAAGGATAAAAGGGACCAAATTGCGCCGTGACGGAACCTTCGCCATGACTAACGTTGACCGTGAGACGCACGGCAACAGTGTCATTACCGTGAAGGAATAACGCGCCAGCGTTACCGGTGATCGTGCCGTCCTTTGTTTGCCGGATTTGAAGTGACGCCCCATTCGAAAGTAGATGAACGCCATTGGTTGGATCGATGACAGAAATTTTTAGGTCGCTGATGCGGATTAAACGGATACTGGCAAAATCGAGCGCGTGTTTGCGAGGTGGTCCAGCGGCGAGCACTGCAACGAGTGGACTCAGCGCTGCGGGTGCCCGCACCCTCGTAAACTCGAGTCGAAAGGCCGAACTGCGCGCAAGAATGAGAATCGGTGCAATGTGTCCGCGAAGTAACGCGACCGGGCTGAGTGTGACGCGCAGCCGGGAGATAGAGCCGTCGAGGCTACCGCTTCGAGCGTGCATCACGATGTCATTGAGGCGTAGATCGAGCGGCGCCCCTCCTTTGTGGAATCCTTCCCATGCGAGCGCCGCGCTGCCGATTGTTACGTTGAGACCGGGTAGAGCGGCACTGGTGGCCAAGCTGATTCTTTGGGCGAGGAGTGGCAAGACAACAGGGCCGCGTGACAGTCGCCACGCTATCGCGCCAAAGCAGAGCAAGAGCAGCAGGAAGGCTGTTCCAACCAGCCGTGCAAAGCGGTGCGTCGTTTCGCCGGCTTGACGAAGCAGGCTCCTCATCGAAGGATCCTCGTATGAAATCCCCCCCCAAAAAAACTCTGCGTGGACGTTGGCCACAACCTGGTGATCAGGAGGCGGCTACTCGGTTGATCACTGATTTCGCAGCTGTGGGACATGCGGAGATGCTGATTACGATGCGCAAGGATGGACGGGCTGCGCTCGCCGCTCTTGGTGGCAATGCGCCGTATCTTGCTGGAATCGTGCTTCGTGAGCCGGACGTATTTTGTAGCGTACTGGAAAACGGTGCCGACAACGTGATGGCAGCGGAATTTTCTAGCTTGCGAACCCTCCAGCCGGATATTCCACGAAGCACTACCTCGGCAACGCTTCGGAAGAAGAGGCAGCGCATGGCTTTGGCCATAGCGTTGGCCGATATCTCCGGCGCATGGCGCCTCGAGCGGGTGACAACAGCCCTGTCCAACCTTGCAGAATTGTCGTTGCGAGCTGTCGTCCGGCATCTCCTGTTTGGATTGCACGCGCGTGGGGCAATTGTACTGCCTAATCCCGGCGATCCCGAAGCTGGCAGCAATTTCACAGTGCTCGGTATGGGAAAGCTCGGCGCCCGCGAGCTTAATTATTCTAGCGATATTGACCTCATCCTCCTATTTGACCCCCTTTCTCCCGTGTATCGTGATGAAGCGCAATCCGCCATGGTGCGTCTAGCCCGAGACCTCGTACCAATGCTTGCTCAACCTGACGAGGGCGGGAGGGTTTTTCGGGTCGATTTGCGTTTGCGACCGGATCCAGCGGCTACGCCACCGGTGATTTCATTAGCTGGCGCACTCGCCTATTACGAGAGCCAGGGGCGAACTTGGGAGCGCGCGGCGTTCATTAAAGCGAGGCCCGTTGCGGGTGACGTCGCGTTAGGAAAGAGATTCCTTGATCAGATTAGGCCGTTCATCTGGCGGCGGCATCTCGATTTTGCCGCGATCGCTGAAATTCGTGAAATGAAACGCCGAATTGATGAGCATCAAAATGATGTGGCGGGCAATTTGCTGGGCCGCGATGTCAAATTGGGCCGAGGGGGGATCAGAGAGGTAGAATTTATTGTTCAGACGCTTGAATTGGTTTGGGGAGGACAGGACAGGTCGCTGCGTGTGCCGCAAACTTTGAAGGGGTTGCACGGCTTGTCGCGGGCGGACCATATACCCTTCGAAGACGCGCGCACGCTGGCTGCCGCCTATCGATGGCTTCGGCAAATTGAACATAGGTTGCAGATGGTCGAGGATCGGCAAACTCATCGATTGCCGCTCAAGCCGGAAGACTTTGCGCGCTTCGCCGTTTTCATGGGCGAGGCCGACGTCCAAAGGTTTTCTGCTCGGCTGGGCACAACCTTCGAGCAGGTTCATGCTGCGTTCCGGGGGTTGTTCGATGCTGGGGAAAGTGGCCGGGATTTTGCTTGCCTTGACCCTGGGGAGGAAGGGGCGCCGCCAGTGGCATTTACGGAGACGGTGCAGAGATTGGGCTTTCTCGATGTGCAGCACATTGGCATGCGGCTTCGTGAATGGCGCCGTGGGGCGTTGCCTGCATTGCGCTCTGAACGCGCTCGTGCCCTCCTCGATCAAATACTACCAAAACTGGTGGCTTCTTTGGGGCGCCAACTTGATCCCGATCGGGCATTTCGGCGGCTTGATCAGGTACTCAGCCGCCAGCGAGCTGGCGTCGTCCTACTTTCCCTATTTCAGCATAATCCCGCCTTACTCGATAGGCTCGCAACTGTTTTGGGAGCGGCACCACCACTTGCCGACCACCTGGCAAACCATCCGGGTGCGCTGGACGCGCTGCTCGGTCCGCCGGATCGGACCGTGGCGCCGCAGCGACTCTTGCGTGGGCTCTTGCGCGATGCGCGTAATCTCGAAGAGGCGCTAATAACCCTCCGTGGGTTTGTCCGGCGCGAAGAGTTTCAACTTTCTGTCGCGATGTTGGAACGCCGACTTGGTGCTGACGAAGCCGGTATGCAACGCAGTGCATTGGCCGATGCCGCGCTGAGCACCCTACTACCACTTGTGATGGCCTCTCATGAGGCGAGATACGGGAAGCTTCCTGGCGGCAGGGTTGGAATTCTCGCACTTGGGCGAGCAGGTGCTCAGGAAATGCTACCTGGTTCTGATCTTGATCTGATGGTGATTTACGATCATCCGCCAGATGTAACGGTGGCGCAGCTTGCAGGAAGCCATTATTTTTTGCGTCTGGCGCAAACATTAATAGCTTCCCTGACCGCACCGGGTGCCGAGGGACCCATCTATGCGGTTGACATGCGCCTCCGACCTTCCGGTAACAAGGGCCCAGTTGCCGTCTCGCTGTCGTCTTTTCAACGCTACCACCGAGAAGACGCATGGACATGGGAGCGCTTGGCGCTGACCCGTGCGCGCATAGTTGCAGCTACGCGAGGCTTTGGGCCGGTGCTAAGTGCCGCGGTCCGGGAGGCTCTGTGCCGCCATGTCGATGAGGACACAATCCGTTCGGACACGAGAGCAATGCGTGCTCGTCTTGCCCGTGATGCTGCCCCAAGCAATGAATTCGACCTTAAGCATCGCGCTGGCGGTATGATGGAGCTGGGTTTCATTGTTGAGGCATTGCAATTGATCCACGGTCCTGCTCACCCTGCGCTTTTCGTGCCTCGGACCGTGACAGCACTTAATTGCCTTGCCGATTCAGGGCTTTTGGATCGGAGGACGGCCGATCGGCTGATTGCCGCGGATCGCCTGTTTCGGACTGTCCAAGGAATGTTTCGTATCACGGGACTTCAGGTGCCGTTAACGGATTCATCGCGCGTTATGGCTGCCCCCCTACTTGCAGCCGCGGGAGCGCTTGATTCCGCCGATCTTGCGGCCAAGGTTGACGCAGCCGCGGTCGAGGTTCGTGCTACATTTGTTGCCTTGATTGGCCCAATCAAAGAAGGAGAAATAGGATGAGTCCTATGGAAGGTGATGCTGCCCCGGACTTCGCTTTGCCCGCTTCGAAGGCGCGGCACGTCTCACTGCAGGCGATGCGCGGAAGCCCCTTTGTACTGTATTTTTATCCTAAGGCGGATACACCCGGCTGCACAAAGGAGGCATGTGCGTTTCAGGAGCTGCTACCCCAGTTGGGTAAGATTGGCGTTGCGGTAATTGGGGTGTCGAAGGACAAGATTGGTGCAATCGACAAATTTGCGAATAAATACGGGTTAGAATTCCCGCTTGCTTCGGATGAAACCGGCGAAACGATTAGAGCGTATGGTGCGTGGGTCGAGAAATCGATGTATGGGCGCAAATATATGGGTGTTGAGCGCGCAACATTTCTTATCGATAACCACGGCAAGATCGCTAAAATCTGGCACGCGGTAAAAATTCCCGGCCATGCAAGCTCCGTAATCTACGAAGCCGCACGATTGTAATAGGCAGTTGGGCACTGAGGCTTTGC